>CBDUSX010000305.1:0-3966 GCA_965369935.1 uncultured bacterium | reverse complement strand
ATGCCGACGGAGGGACTCGAACCCTCACGGGTTTTCACCCACTGCCCCCTCAAGACAGCGTGTCTGCCAGTTCCACCACATCGGCTTGGTCTGGAGAGATTCTCTATACCCGGATCGCGGGCGGAGTTCAAGCGCCTCCGCGCCTGCGTTGGCTCCTGCTTGCCCGGCCGCGGCCCGGCATCCGGAATTCAGGCCCGTTTTTTGTGGTGCTGGTGGTGGGCCTCCTGCTCCTCTTTCAGTTTTTGCAGGCGCTGCCGGTATTCCGCGGCCAGTTCGATCCGGCTTTTCAGCGCTTCGTCCTGCAAGATGGTTTTCTTGCCCTCCGCGGCCAGATCGCAGGTGATTTTTCCGATCTGGGGATAGAGGCGGTTCAGGTGGTGCTCGAGCTCCAGCACCGCCATGCGCAGCTTCACCGCCCTCTTGGTGATCTCCGCCTTTTCCCGCACCAGGTCGGAGGTGGTGTTGAAGATTTCTTTGAACTGATAGCCGGTGTGTTCGCGGTCGCTGCGCAGGAAGGGCAGCACCTGGCCCGCAGACCACAGCAATTTGTCCATCCCCAGGCGGAACGCGTTGGAAAACAAGCTGTTGCGGTCTTTGTCCGATTTCATAACGTCATAGCGAGAGCCGTCTCCCGCGGAGTCCTGGTCAATTTCGCCCCTCCGCGCCAGGCGGCCTGAGGCCGCATCCCTTCATCATTATTCACGAAATATTCCCATAATGGAACCATGGGCGCCCCCCTGCACGGCTGAGAACAGGGAAATCATTGGCGCTTTTCCGTCCCTGCGGAGGACGGCTTACCGGATGCGGACGGCGCGGGATGCACCCACGGTGGATCGCGGGCGGAGGGCGGCCGGGAGCCGCCCGCGGCTCTGATTGTGCGTACTGCCCCGGGCTAGTTGCCTACGCGCTGGATGGTTTCGGCGACCAGGGCGGGCAGGGAGCGGTTGACCTCTTCGGGAACCCGGAAGGTGGTCATGAAGGAAAGGATGTTCAAATCGTCCGGCACCACCTCCACCCGTCCTTCCAACAGGGCCTGGGCTTTCAGTACCTTGACGGTCTTGACCAGGAAAGAGCGGTCGGTAATGAGCGAGTTGGTGTGGTCCAGCTTGAACTGGTTGACGAAGCGGGACAGCAGGTCGATCAGGCACTTCTTGACCAAATCCGGCACCGCCACCTTGTGCAGCACCTCATAGGCTTTGTCGAACACCTTGCGGTTCAGCAACGGCCTGGGCTTCACCTCGTCGCTGAACTCGGTGTTGGAATACAGGTCAATCACCTGCTGCACCTGATCCCACTGGTTTTCCTGAATCAGCCCGGTGGAGCGGATCTGGATGGTGAAGCGGTCCAGGTTGGCCGGGTCCAGGGGCTCGTTGTAGTACTCGTCCACGGTGGGGTTGCTGGTGGCGATGGCGGTGAGCAGGGGAATGGGCTCCGTCTGGAACTGCCGCTCGTTGAGGATGCGCAGCAGCACGTTCAGCGCCTCGCCGGGCGCCCGGGAGATGTCGTCCAACACGCAGATTTCCGCGGTCAGCACCCCTCCTTTGCGGATGGACTGCACGATCAACTCGCCGTTCTCCCCTTCCGGCTGCCGCTGGATCACCACGTCTCCCACCAACTCGGCCAGGCGCGTATCGCGGTGAAACTGATAGAGGTAGAACTCCAGGTTGGAGGCTTCCGAAACGATCTCGGCCAGCATGGTCTTGGCCATGCCGGGGGGGCCTTCGATGTAGATGTGCTCCCGGGACATCATGCCCAGGATCAGCCCGGTCTTGACGGTCTCGTGGCCAATGACGAACCTGTCCATTTCCTTGCGCAGGTCAACGAACTGGTGGGCGATGGTTTCCGCGGCTTCGGTCTTCAAAAAAACCTCCGTTGGTGTATTACAGCCGCCGGCCGTTCCGGCCGCCACGCTCCCGTGACCCGTTCCAGATTACGGGGCCCGGCGTCCGTGCCGCGTCAACTGCGGCGGCTGGCTGAGGATATATCGTCCCACCGGGGATCGCCCGCTTCCGATCTTCCCAAATAGCGGTCCATCAACCCGCGGTCAAACCTTTCCTCGATGACCAAGCCTCCTTTGTCGTTGGGCGTGGCGAGAAATTTGCTGCCATCGGTCTCTTCGGAAAGAATATCCAGGATTTCCGGACACTCGGTGGTTCCGATAAACAGGGTGTGAATGGCAACCCCCAGCCCCTTGGCCTGGCGGCGCTCCTCGCGTACCAGCCAGTCCCCCTGGGTGGGCTCGCCGTCTGTGAGGAACAGGATGTGCTTATTCTCCGAGCGCCCCTTGCGGAATTCCTCCAGGGCGTCGCGCAACGGGTACTGGTAATTGGTCACGCCAGAGCAAGTCACGTTCGCGGCGGAGTCAATGATCTTGTCGTAATCGCGGGTGAAGAACCGCCCGTCATGCTGGTACTTGTGCGAAACGTGGTTGAACTCGATATAGCCCACCCGCATGCGCTTGCGGCGCACCATTTCCACCAGCTTGGTCACCACCGATGAGGTCCAGCGCGCGTAGCGCCCTTCCATGGACTGGCTCACGTCCCGCACGATAATCACCTTGCCGCCCATGTGCTTCTTCTTGCGGTGGTAGGAGCGGGGCAGGGTCGGACTGAGCCGGTCCAGCCAGATCGCCGATTCCACGGAATCGGAATCCATGAACTCCTCGAAGGAGCGCATGCGCTTGTAGCTGCGCGGGGAGCCGCCGGGATGGACTTCCATCTCCGCCGAATTTCTCTCCAGCCGCCCGCGGATTTTCTCCAGCAGAAACTCCATGTTTTCCACCGTCTGGGGCGAGGAGCGGGTGATCTTGCTGGATTGTTCGCCGCCGGTGGCCTGCTGCTGGACGGATTTCTGACTTTCGGTTTTCTGGGTTTCCGCCTGCAGGGTATCCAGAATTTCCTGGATCAGGGCGTTCTCGCCGTCGCCTTCCGCGTCCTGCTCTTCGCTGCCGGCGGACTGCTCTTCCTGTTCCTGCAGGCCCTGCATCTGCTCGCCCTGCTCCTCCTCGTTCTCTTCCTGCTCGTTTTCCTCGACGGCCTGATCAATGATCTGGTCCAGGTTTTCGTACACCTGCTCCGGAACGCGGAAGGTGAGGATGTACTTGAGCACCCTCAAGTCTTCAGTCTCCGCGACGGAGCGCCCGTGCAGAAAAGCCATGGCCTTTATCATGCGCGGCGCCTTGACCAGCATCGTGCGGTCGGTGAGCAGGGAGTTGCTGGCGTCGCAGCCATAGCGGTTGCGCAGATCGTCCAGAATCTTCCGATAGGCTCTCATCACCGTATCCGGAATCACCACCTGCTTGTGCGCGTCGTAGGACGCCCGCAGGGCGTCCGCGCTCACCCGCCCGTCCGCGTTGATGTCGGCCGGAAAACCCTCGTAGCGGTCCAGGATGGCCCTGGCCTCCTCCCAGTCGGCGCCTGCCACCGCCCCCTGGGTTTTGAGCTGGAAGGTGAAGCGGTCCAGATTGGCCGGGTCCAGGGGCTCGTTGTAGTACTCGTCCTCGGTGGGGTTGGTGGTGGCGATCGCCGACATGAGCGGGATGCGCATTTTCTGGAACTTCCGCTCGTTGAGAACGCGCAGCAGCACGTTCAGGGCCTCGCCGGGCGCGCGGCAGATATCGTCCAGCAGCACCACCTCCGAAGTGAGCATGCCGCCGGGAGCAAGCTCCTGCTCGATCACCTCGCCTTCGCCGCCGGGAAGAATTGTCTTGCGCAGCACCACGTCGCCCACCAGCTCGGTGAGACGGGTGTCGCGATGGAGTTGGGAAAAGTGAAACTTCAGGTTCGCGGTGTGGGCCGTCACCTCCGCCAGCAGGGTCTTGGCGCAACCGGGCTCGCCCTGGACATAGAGGTGTTCCTGACCGATCAGGGCCAGCAGCAGGGCTTCCTTGACGGAACGATGGCCGATGACGAAGTCGTCCATCCGCTCCTGCACCCCCCGGATCGCCTCCTGAATTTTGGCCGTCAA
>CBDUSX010000304.1:0-3971 GCA_965369935.1 uncultured bacterium | reverse complement strand
CTCGTGGTAGCTGCCGAAAAGCGTGGGGTCGTCCACCCGGTCCAGGGGATCGAGCGGGTCCTGCGCCGGATCGGCGAAGACGCGCAGGTGTTCGTAGGTGGTGGAGCGCTCCACGGGCGTGCGCCCCATCTCGCGGGCCAGGGCGCGCAAGGAGGCCGGGGTCTGCAACTGGCCGTGGCGGGCGCCGGCGGCGGTGGAGATGCTCTCGTTGATCAGGGTGCCCCCCAGGTCGTTGGCCCCGGCCATCAGGCCGATCTGGGCCAGCTTGGGTCCTTCCTTGACCCAAGAGACCTGGATGTTGGGAATCCAGCCGTTGAGCATGATGCGCGAGACCGCGTACATCTTCAAGGTCTCGATGCCGCTGGGCCCCCGGCGCAGGCCGGCGGGCGGGCGCTTGCGGGCCATGGGCGCTTCCTCCCAGATGAAGCCCAGGGGCACGAACTCGGTGAAGCCGCCACGCTCCTTTTGCATGCTGTCTTTTTGCATGGTGCGCAGGAGGGCCAGGTGTTCCGCCTTGTCGCGGGAGGATTCCACGTGGCCGTACATAATGGTGGAGCTGGTGCGGATGCCCAGCCCGTGGGCCGCGGAGATCAACTCCACCCATTCATCCACCGTGATGCGCCCCGGCGAGATCACGTCCCGCACGCCCTGCACCAGCACCTCCGCCGCCGTGCCGGGCAGGGAGCCCAGGCCGGCGTCTTTCAGGGCGGCCAGGTATTCGGCGAAGCCCACCCCGGCCAGCTCGCTGCCGTACTTCACCTCCTCCGGGGAAAAGCCATGGACGTGCATCTCCGGCAGGGCGGCCTTGATGGCGCGGCACAACTCCACGTAGTGCCAGGGCTCCATGCCCGGGGCCAGCCCGGCCTGCACGCAGACCTCCGTGGCGCCAAGCTCCGCGGCCTCGGCCGCCCGGCGCAGCACCTCCCCGTCGGGCAGGTAATAACCCTCATCGGCCACGTGCCCGCGGCTGAAGGCGCAGAAGCCGCAGTGGCGCAGGCAAACGTTGGTGAAGTTGATGTTGCGGTTGACGACGTAGGTCACCCGTTCCCCCACCGCCTCTTCGCGCAGGGCATCCGCCGTGGCGAAGAGCGGCCCCAACTCCGCCCCCGCGGCGTCGAACAGGCGCGTCCCCTCGGCCACGGTCAGATCCCCGCCGGCCAGGGCCTTTTCCAGGATGGGCGCCACCTCCGCTCCGGCGCGCGCCGGGTCGGGGCCGCCCTGGGCGGACAGCACGGCTTCCAGCAGTCCCGGCGCGGACGGTTCGCTCATGGCGGTGACGCTCCTTGCTGATTGCCGGGCACTCGGCAGGTGGGCTGGCGGTGCATAAAAAATCAGGATAGCCTACAGACTCGCACCGGGCAAGACAAGGTGCGCGAGGGCGCGCGCTGGGGCGTTCTTCGAGGACAGAGCGGGGACAGCCTTGCGGGGACTTAGCGATGGCCGAGTTTGAACCGCGGCGGGCGCGGGCATCCGACGTGGAGGCCATCACCTCCCTCGTGCGGGCGGCGTACGCCAAGTACGTGCCGCGCATGGGGACGGAGCCGATGCCAATGAGGGCGGACTACGGCGAGGCCGTCCGGCGGCATCAGGTATGGGTCGTGGAAGAGGGCGGGGGCCTGATCGCCGTGCTTGAACTGGTGCCCCAGGTTGATCATCTGCTGGTCGAGAACGTGGCCGTAGACCCGGCCCGGCAAGGACGCGGGTTGGGCCGCAGGCTGATGGCTTTTGCGGAAACCGAGGCGCTCCGCCAGGGACTGCCCGAGATGCGGCTTTATACCGCCGAGGCGATGACCGGGAACATCGGCCTTTATGCGCGCATGGGATACGCCGAGACGGAACGCAAGACGGTTCATGACATACCGCGCGTTTACATGAGCAAGCGGATCGAGGCATAAGCCGTGTCTGAAAAACAGCTGCCCTGGGGGCGTTGCCCCCAGACCCCCAGCAGGGAGCGGCGCTCCCTGCACCCAATTTACGCTTTGAATGCAAGGTGTTGAGTTAATCACCCCGCCATGACCGAGCACTTCAAAACCCAGCTTGCTTACCGCCGCCTCCCCACCCGCGAGGTGGCCGTGGGAGACGTGGTGGTGGGGGGCGGGCAGCCGATCCGCATCCAGTCCATGCTCACCTGCAACACCTGGGACGTGGAGGCCGTCATCGCCGAGACGCGCGGGCTGATCGAAGCCGGCTGCGAGATCGTGCGCCTGACCGTGCCCACCAACAAGGACCTGGAGGCCCTGCCGGCCATCCGCCGCCGCATGGCCGCCGAGGGTCTGGCCGTGCCCCTGGTGGCCGACATTCACTTCAACCCGCGCTTGGCGCTGGGCTGCGTGCCCCATGTGGAAAAGGTGCGCATCAACCCCGGCAACTACGTGGATCAGAAGAAGTTCCGGGTGCGGGAATACTCCGACGCGGAATACCGGGCCGGGCTGGAGCGCATCGAGGAGACTCTGGCGCCCCTGGTGGACGCGCTCAAACAACACGGCCGGGCCCTGCGGATCGGGGTCAATCACGGCTCCCTGAGCGACCGCATCATGAACCGCCACGGGGACAATCCGGCGGGCATGGTGGAATCGGCCATGGAGTTTCTGCGGGTGCTGGGCCGCCTCGGCTATCACGAAACCATCGTGTCCATGAAGTCCTCCAACCCCCTGGTGGTGATCCAGGCCTACCGCCTGCTGGCCCTGCGCATGGGCGAAGAGGGGATGAACTATCCCCTGCATCTGGGCGTCACGGAAGCCGGGGACGGCCTGGACGGGCGGCTCAAGTCCGCCGTGGGCATCGGCGCCCTGCTCTGTGACGGGCTGGGGGACACCATCCGCGTCTCCCTCACCGAGCCGGCGGCCAACGAGATTCCCGCGGCGCGCGAACTGGTGCGGGCCGTGGCGGCGCTGGCGGAAGGCCCGGCCTGGCCGGAGGTCGAATTCGCCGCGCCTCTCAGCTTCGCCCGCCGCGCAACCCGCGGGGTGCAGACCGCCGGGGTGCAGGTGGGGGGTGGCGCAACCGTGGCCTTCCTGGCCCTTGCTTCGGATGCAGCTTCCGACGCAGCTGCGGACGCGGAATCGGCCGGGCGCAAGGAAGGGTTCAAGCTCTCCCTCGGCGAATCCAACGAGCCGCCGCCCTTCGACGGCATGCTGCGGCCTCCGGAAGCGGCTGCGGGTGGCGGAGAGGGGCGGGCCGGGCAAATGGTCTATGCGGATCATGCCGGGGCCGGCGAGGCAGCGTCCGTTATTTCAATAGAGGCCGTGTCAATCGAAGCCGAGGCGGTGGACGGCCCGCATCTGGCGGGGCTGCTGGACAGGTGCGCGGAATTTCCGCACGGCGCGCTGCTGGTGGTGGCCGGGGAGCGCCTGCTCCATCCCGTGCGGCGGCTGGCGGGGCTGCTGGAGACACGGGGGCTGGACTGGCCCCTGGGGGTGCGGGTGCCCGGCCTCCGGCAGGGCGAGGCGCCCCTGGGGCTGGCCGCGGAGATCGGCAGCCTGGCCGCCGACGGCCTGCTGGACGCCCTGCTCTGCCCGGACGACGATCCCGCCGCCGCCGTGAGCGAATACTGCCGCACCCTGCTGCAGGCGGCGCGCCTGCGCACCTACAAGGCCGAGTACATCTCCTGCCCCTCCTGCGGGCGCACCCTGTTCGATCTGCAGGAGACCACCGAGAGCATCAAGGCCCGCACGGGGCATTTGACCGGCGTGAAGATCGGCGTGATGGGCTGCATCGTCAACGGCCCGGGGGAAATGGCCGATGCGGACTTCGGCTACGTGGGCGGCGCGCCGGGCAAGGTCAACCTCTACAAGGGCCAGGAATGCGTGGCCCGCGGCGTGCCCGCCGCAGACGCCGTGGAACGGCTGGTGGCGCTCATCAAGGAACACGGCCGCTGGACGGAGCCGCCCGGCGGCTGATAGGCTGCGGCGGAACGATGGCAGTGAAGGGGCTCTGCCCCCTCACAACCCCCGGCAGGGGCCACCGGCCCC
>CBDUSX010000303.1:0-3978 GCA_965369935.1 uncultured bacterium | reverse complement strand
CTGAACAATCCCCCAGCGCCTGATCCAGAATGCTCAGGCCGCGGTCAAGCTCCTCCCGCGTGATGGTCAGCGGCGGAGCGATGCGGAATATGCTGCCCCCGCCGGAGCCCGTGGGGCTCAGGCTCAGGCCCAACTCCAGGGCGCGGGCCGCGACCCTGCCGCCCAGCAGTGGATGCCCCTCCCGCGTTTCGCGGTCCTTGACCAGTTCCACGCCCAGCAGCAGGCCCCGCCCCCGCACGTCGCCCACCGCCTCGTGACGCTGCATCAATTCCAGCAGCCCTTTTTTCAAGTAGGCCCCCATTTCCACGGCCCGCTCGGCCAGCCTTTCTTCCGCGACGACCTTGAGCACGGCCAGCCCCACTTGCGCGGGCATGGGGTCGGACACGTGGGAGGTGTAGTGGAGGAAGCCTTTCTCGTAGCAGGCCTCCTCGATTTCGGCACTGGTGATGGTTGCGGCCAAAGGCAGCCCCGCCCCCAGGGTCTTGGACAGGGTGAGGATGTGGGGCGCTGCCCCGTCCTGCTCGAAGGCGAAGTTCGAGCCCACCCTGCCCAGAGCCGTCTGGGCCTCGTCCAGGATCAGCAGCATGCCCCGCTCCTCGCAGAGGGCCTTCAGGCGCTCGAGATAGCCCGGCGGAAGCTCTATGATGCCGCCGGAGGAGAGGATCGGCTCGGCGATGAGGGCGGCGTAGGCGCCCACCGACTGCTGATCCGCCAGGGCGATCCCGGCGTCCAGGCAGGTCATGTCGCAACGGTCGCGGCAGTGGCGCACAGGGCAGCGGTAGGCGTTGGGCGTGGGCAGGGCCAGAGTGCCCGGCATGGCGGGGCCGTATCCTTTTCGCCCGCGTGCGTAAGTGCTGGAGCTCGCCCCGGCGGTCATGCCGTGCCAGGACAGGCTGAAGGCCAACACCTCGAACCCGCCGGTCTTCAGCTTGGCCAGCCGCAAGGCGGCCTCGTTGGACTCGCCCCCGGTGCTGAGCAGCATGACCTTGCTCAGGGATTCCGGCAGCAGCGCGGCCAACTCCCGCGCCAGCTCGATCACCGTGGGGGAGAGCATGGTGCTCAACAGGTGGGTCACCTCCCGCGCGGCCTTGGCCAGGGCCTCGCTCACTGCCGGATGGCTGTGCCCCAGGATGCCGCACATCTGGCCGGAGGTGAAATCCAGGATGGCCCGGCCGTCCGCGTCGTACATCCAGGCGCCCTCGGCACGGGAGATCAGCACGGGCAGGAAATCCCCGCCGTAGCGGATCAGGTGCCGCTCCGCCTCCGCGCGCAAATCAGCCACGTCTTGCCTTCCGCCATCCGTCCGCGCTTTCTTCGCCATAGTCTCAATCCTTTCCCCGCGTCCACGCCGCGCTACCTCCCCGCCCGTCCCGGCCTCGAAAACCTCCCCGCGAAGCGCAGCCCGTTTCCGGAAGCTCAAGGGGTGTGCCCGCCGGGCGCAAGGCGCATCAGGGTCACCGTCTCCCCGTGGTAGGGGAAGCTGTCCATGGTTTCCCAACCCAGGGCCGTGTAGAACCCCGCGCGGTCTTCCGTGAACAGGTACAGGGTGGCCACGCCCAGCCGCCCGGCCTCGGCCACCGCCCGCCCGGCCAAGCGCTTGCCGATGCCCCGGCTTCGGTGCCGCGGCAGCACGTAGACGCTGCCCAGCCAGGGAGTGAGTTCCCGATGCACGTCCATGTCCTGCACCAGCAGGCTCGCCGTGCCCACCGGCGCGCCGTCCAGCCAGGCCACCAGCGTGAGGGGGATGTCCGTGCCGTGCTCGGCGAACTCGGCGATGCGGTCTTCCACCGTGCGCCCGCTCAGGTGGCTCCACTCCGCGTGGTGCCACTCGGCGATCTTGCGCACGAGGGCCGGGTCGGCGGGCAGGTGCTTGATCTCCATACGCGGGCTTTCCCTTATCGCTGAACGGTGCGGCGGCCCCTCATGCCTTGATGCGGTATGAAATCGCGATGGGGATTGCAAGGGAAAAGGGTCGCCAGGGAGAAGAAGAACCCGGCAGGAAGGAGGCTTTACTACCAACTGCCGGGCTTCATGTGACACCTGGGAGTTCAGCCTAGCCGAACGAGTTGGGCGAACGATGGGGCGGGTGGGAAGGACTGTGAAGGGGCGGCGATAGTTCCACCAATTGCGGTTTAAACGATCGGTGGAACATTGTATTATATTCCAGGGTGCCATCAGGCATCCTACGTCCCTCCAAGTCCTTCGCGGATTTGGTTAGGTGGTCAATTCTGAAAGGGAGAATAAAACGATGGAAGAATTAATTAGCTTTATCATTCTCTTGGTAATCGGCGTGATTGTCTCAGCCATTCTCCAAATCGGACTCAAAATTACCCTGCGGCCAGGGCCACGGGCACTCGTGTTCAAGTCGATTGTCGGATACTATGGAGCCTGGTGGGGCACGACGGTGTATGGGCAATGGTGGGAAGGCCTGAATTATCAGGACATTTATTACATCCCCGCCGTGCTGGGCGCGTTTTCCTTGGTGTATTTCACGACGGCCCTGCTCATTGTGTTCGGAACCGCCCAAAAATAGACGTGTATTGATGCTTTCTCCGCTGAAAATATTTTATTGAAATTTTTTCAAAAAGGAGGATCATTGTAGCTGCCGACATTGGTTTTTCTCTGTTCCTCGTGCTCTGGGTCTGCCTGGAGCGGATCCAGAGCATTCTATACTGTCGGTATTCTCCAGCAGTTTTTTACCTGCCTTTGATCTCTGTACCACCTTGCCGTTCAATCCGGTGGCCGACACCCTGAATCCCCCGGAACAGGAAGCCGCCCGGGCCAATCCGAGGCCGTTTCTCCCGCCGGCCTATCAAGCACGAATCCTGTTGCGAGTGAATTCCCGTTGACCGGCCCAGCGCCGGGAGGGTATCTGTAATGTAGGTACCGGATTCACAAGGGCAATCAGAATGCGCACCATCTGCGTGTCCTGCCGCCCTAGCGGGCTTTTGCCGGTACCCAGAGCGCGGGGGCGTCCTCCAATTCGGCAAGGAAGCCTCAGTGCCCGGAATTATGCGTGTGTCCTCCTGAGCTTGTTGGGTTCAATATGGAGAACATTAATGGCTGGTTCTGATTGGAAGCAGAAATACGTTCAATTCCTGCAGAAGGTGAGGAAACGAGTTCGAATCGATGAGCGCACGTTCAGCCACCAACGTTCGCACCCGCGATTTCAACTGGATTCGAACATCATTGAGGTCGCGATTCGACATCGTTTTATGGGCATTGATGTCTCGGCGGGGGGAATCTCATTCTATTCAGCGATTCCGTTGCAGCCTGGGTTTGTAATTGAGGTTGCTCATAAAACGGGTCTGATTGTTGAAGTCGCAGTTACGGAATGTGCCGTTGTCGAACCGAAGGTTGAGTCTCCGGACATGCCGTACCGCGTTCACTGCAAATTCAGAAACCCGCAAGAAGGTGTCCGTTTCTTAACTGAAATGGAGGAAAGCGAAAATCTCGCACCGGATATGGCGTAATGCACCGCTCCCCTTGCGCCCGTCCGCAACCGCCCCATAAGTAGCCGCCGCCGCCAATCTGACGGCAGATCCGGCTCCTGAGCATGCCTCTTCATCAGGCCCGCGCCCGGCCCCTCATCCCTTGATGCGATACCAGTAGCGGTAGAGCTCCCGGAAGCCCAGTTGTTCGTAAAGGGGTAGCGCCGCCGAGTTGTCCAGCATCACCTGCAGGTAGGCCCGGCGCGCCCCCTGTGCCGCAGCGCGGGCCAGCAGCCCGCTGACCAGGCGCCGGCTGTGGCCCTTGCGGCGCGCGGCGGGCTCGGTCACGATGTCGAACAGCCCCACCGTCTCCCGCTCCCGCACCCCCAGGCCGCAGGCCACCGGGCTTCCCTCCACCATCAGGGTGGCGAAGGTCCTGTGCGCGGCGATGTTGGCCAGGATGCCCCGCAGGGCGGGCAGGTGCCGTGCCGCCACGCCGTTCATGCGCCCGAACAGGGCCGGCCAGTCCTCCCCGCCCGCGCTCATC
>CBDUSX010000302.1:0-3979 GCA_965369935.1 uncultured bacterium | reverse complement strand
AGTTTCACCCGGAAAAAAGCCAGCAGCCGGGCCTGAGGCTGCTGAAGAACTTCGCGCAACCGCAACCCGCATGACGGCGCAGCAAGGCGCCCGGCCGCGGCACGAGCCAGATGAAAAAGCCCGCCAAGACTGCTGATTCCGAGCGCCTGCGCCGCCTGCCCTCCATCACCGAGGTGGACCGCTACCTGGAAGCCCAGGGGCTGCCCCACGGCAAGCCGGTGCGCGAGCAGGTGCAGGAGGTGCTGGCGCGCTACCGGGAGCAGCTGCGCGGCTCGGGCAACGGGGAGCAGGCCCTGCCTGAGCGGCAGGCCGTGCTGGACGCCGTTGCAACGGGCGTGAGCCGTCCCCCGGCCAATCAGTTGCGCCCGGTCATCAACGCCACCGGCGTGGTGGTGCACACCAATCTGGGCCGCGCAGTGCTGGCCCCGGAGTTGCTGGAGGCCGCCCGGCCGCTCCTGCAAGCCTACACCAACCTGGAATTCGACCTGGCCACCGGCAAGCGCGGTGGAAGGGGCGGGCGCGTGCCTGAGCTGCTGGCCCACCTGGCCGGGGCGGAGGCCGCCCTGGTGGTGAACAACAACGCCGCGGCGGTGCTGCTGATGCTCACCGCCCTGGCCGCAGGCAAAGAGGTGATCGTCTCCCGCGGCGAGCTGGTGGAAATCGGGGGGGCCTTCCGGGTGCCGGACATCATGCGCCAGTCGGGGGTGCGCCTGGTGGAAGTGGGCACCACCAACCGCACCCGCGCTTCCGATTACGCCGAGGCCGTCACGCCGGAGACCGTGGGCCTGCTGAAAGTGCACCGCTCCAACTTCGCCATGACGGGCTTCGTGGAAGAAGCCTCCGTGCCCGAGCTGGCCGGGCTGGCGAAGGAAAAGGGCCTTGGCATGTGGCACGATCTGGGCAGCGGAAACTTCTACCGCTTTGCCCAGCCCGCCTTGCGCAAGCTGTCCACGGTGGATCAGGAGGTGCGCGCCGGGGCGGAGGTGCTCACCCTGAGCGGAGACAAGATCCTGGGCTCCGTGCAGGCGGGCATCGTGGTGGGCAAGGCCGGGCCCCTGGCCCTGATGCGGCGCCACCCGCTCTACCGCAGCCTGCGCGTGGACAAGGTGCGGCTGGCCCTGCTGGAGCAGTCCCTGCTGGATTACCTGAACTTCGAGCACCTGCGGGCGCGCAATCCGGTCATCGAGTGCATGGAGCGCACGGTGGCCGATATGGAACCCATGGCCGGGCGCCTGCTGAAAAAGCTGGGCAAGGCCCCCGCCGGCGGCCTGAGCTGGGAGCTGGAGCGCGGCGAGTCCCTGGTGGGCGGCGGCGCCCTGCCCGAGGTGCGCATCGAAACCCTGTGCCTGGCCCTGCGCCATGCGGACGGTGACGGCGAAGCCCTGGCCGCGAAGCTGAGGGCGCACGAGCCGCCCATCATCGCGCGAATTCAGGAAGGGCGGGTGCTGCTCGATTTCCGCACCCTGTTCGAGGCCGACCTGCCCCTCCTGGCGGCGGCCGTGCAGGCGCTGGCGGAATAGGCGAAAGGCTCCCGCCGCATCATTCTTCCGGCGAAGAACCAGCCCTGCCTTACAATTTTACCGTCTTGGCGAGCTTGCACTCTTCCAATGCTTCCCGGCCCTCCTTCTCAGGCATTGCCGTGATGCCCCATCGCCTATAGAACCCCGGTAAGCCCCCCGCACTGCGGACGACCCAGTTCGCCTGGCCCTCCTCTGCGTTGACAACGGTTTGAACCCCGGCTGGTCCGCTGCCCATCCTGACAGTATAAATGCCGGGCGGAACATCCAACACAAAGTATGTATCCGCCGCCAATTCCCCGATCAATTGGCGGTTGACCCAAACCGGGTATAGTACGAAGGCCCCATAGGAACCCTTCCTGCAAACATAGATCAGCGCCCTTCCTTCCTCCGGCGCCATCGCCTTCGCCGCCTGGTCCTCTTCCGGAGGCGCAAGGGGTATCGTGGCGCAGGCGGAAAGCAGCAGCGCAAATGCGATGAATGCCGGCACAATATGGATGCGCAAATTCAAACCGGCGACTGTCTTTGGTGGGCTAATATTCCTCTTCATCATCCTCTCCGAAGAATTTAGGAAAAATGATTATTTGTATAATGAAATTTTTTGGATGTAATCGTAATTACGCTTCAACTTAGTGAGGGTGCGCCCCTATTTTTCATCGTCCTGCTTGACCTTTCCTGAAGCCGAATCCTGCTTCCCCCCGGTTTTCCTGTAATTGGGTGTTTGTGAAATATCTCGCCATGCATCATAACGGCGACGGCGAAGCCCTGGCCGCGAAACTGAGGGCGCACGAGCCGCCCGTCATCGCGCGAATTCAGGAAGGGCGGGTGCTGCTCGATTTCCGCACCCTGTTCGAGGCCGACCTGCCCCTCCTGGCGGCGGCCGTGCAGGCGCTGGCGGAATAGGCTGAAAGGCTCCCGCCGAATATCCCGCCCGCGACAGTCCCCGCGGCACCGTTTCCCGGCTATCCCTTGTCCAGGATTTCCCTCACGACAGCAAGCAGGTTTTTGGGAGAATAGGGTTTTTGAATCGCCTTTAAACCCAACCGGGCGAAATACTCTCCATCGGAAGATTTGGACGAGTAACCGGTGCTGAACAGGACGGGGACGTTCGATCCGGTTGCGCGGATTTGCTCATAGACCTGGCGCCCGCCCCAATCGGACATGACGACGTCCAGAATGGCGAGGTCGATCCGATCTGCATTGGCCATGAACGCCGCCACGGCCTCTTTGCCGTCCCTGGCCCTAAAAACCCGGTAACCCGCCCTTTCCAGCAGCCTGGACAAGGTGTCGAGAAGATGCGCTTCATCTTCCGCAATCAGAATGGTCTCGTTTCCACCGGGTGCATCGGGAGCAACGACCGGAGCGTCCTCCTGCGGCTGCTGTGATTCCATTTTGGGCAGATAGATTTTGAAGGTGCTCCCTTTTCCCGGCTCGCTGAGTACGTTTACGTACCCATTGTGCTGTCTGACAGTGCCGTACACCATAGCCAGGCCAAGTCCCGTACCCTGGCCTACTTCCTTGGTGGTGAAAAACGGTTCAAACACACGGTCACGCACTTCCGGCGGCATCCCCACACCTTGATCGCTCACGGCAAGCACCGCATAGTCACCCGGCCGCTCCCACCCGCTGCTTTCGCAATGGGCCTGATCGGCGGTGAAGTTCTGCGATTCAATCACGATGCAGCCGCCTCCGGGCATGGCGTCCCGGGCGTTGAGACACAGGTTGAGTATGACCTGCTCCAGCATCACCGTGTCCGCCTCCACGAGATACAGATCGCTGCGCGGCCTCAGTTCCAGCTGTATTTCTTCTCCTATGGCCGGCCTGATCATGTTCATCATATTGGACGTCAACTCGTTCAAATCAAGCGGTCTTAGCTCAAATGGGCTCTTGCGGCTGAAGCCGAGCAATTGCCGGGTCAAATCGGCGGTGCGCCCGGCGGCGTTGGTGATGGTTTCCACAAACCTGAGCACGGCGCCCGAATCATGGGGCTCCTCGCGGATGAAATGGGCGCTGTTGAGAATGATCTGCATCATGTTGTTGAATTCGTGGGCGATGCCTCCCGCAAGTTGGCCGACTGCTTCCATTTTTTGTGATTCGCGCAGTTGCCGTTCAATTGCTCTGAACTCGGTCACGTCGGTGTCCATGGTGCCAATTCCGATTATTCCGCCATTGCTGTCCAGCACGGGGAATTTGTGGCTGATGACCTTTCGGATAGAACCATCGGGCATGGACAGATCGTTTTCGCGTTTGACCGGTTGGCCTGTTTTCAAAACCTCCTCATCGCCGCTGACGTAATGATCCGCGTATTCTTTCGGGAACAGATCGTATGATGTCGTTCCCGTCACCTCCCGCGCCGAACGGTGGTACATATTTTCGAAAGTGCGATTTACCATGCTGTATCGGCCGTCCAGGTCCTTCAGGTGGATGATGGATGGAGAGTGATCGAAGATCGCTTTGAATCT
>CBDUSX010000301.1:0-3985 GCA_965369935.1 uncultured bacterium | reverse complement strand
TCGCGGCGGGGCTGGCGCTGGGCGCTCTGGCGTGGCAGGGCTGGCGGCTGTTGCAGGCGCGCCGTGGCTGAAGGAGGGAGGGGGAACCAGGTTCCCCCGGTAGCTGCCAAATTCCCGGTCTAGTACTCCATGCCGGTTGGATAATTACTCTCCGGAGCGGCATCCATCCGCATTGTGATGTTGAATTTGTTCCCCCAATTGAAAATAGAGGCGGCAAAAACCATCTCCACAATTTCATCATCGGAGAAATGCTGCCGCATTTCGGCAAAAAACGTGTCGTCCACCCTGTGGGGGTCGCCTGCCATCAGTTCGGCCAGCTTCACGGCGGTGGCCTCGCGAGGGGTAAGTCCCGACGGATCAATATGGTTGATGATGCAGGCTTCCTTTGGCTCAACTTCGCCGCGCACGGCGGCGGTGCGTACGGTCATTCAGTAGGTGCAGTTGTTGATTTCGCCGGTTTTGATGCGCATCATTTCCAGCAAATGGGGTTCGACAATACCCTCGCCAAAAAAAGCGGCAAAAACCGGGACTATTCGTTTCAGCAAATTCGGCCTGCGGGCGATCACCCCGAACATTTCCGAATCCTCCCACCATCCCTCACTGCCGTCCTTCAGAATCTGATTGATTTCCTGATCGTCGGTTTCATTCATACGAACCGGTTTGATTCGGGTCGCCATAGACACCTCCTTTGATATCAAGGGTGCGGAAAAAGCCGCATGGCCGGTGCGGGCGGATCGTCCGGGTACAGGCCGGCGGCCACGTTATGAGATGAGTGGTTCACCATGTCCTGTCAGGGGCGCTATTACAATTCATCCTCGCAATTTTTTTTGTAAGGCGGCGTACGCGGAGCGAGAAAACTCCGGGGCTGGCATGCGGGGCCGGCGGCGGATGCTCCGCCCGCGGCCGGGGTCACAGCAACACGCGTTCTGCCTCAGCCCTTGCGGCCGTTTCCCGCGCCGGGCGTCCCGCGGGCCGCTTCCACCTTGGTCAGGATGGCTTGCAGGCGCGGCTCCTCCACATTCAGGCGGGCCAGTTCATCCATCAGTTCGCGCAGGTAGTCGCGGGCCGTGCCGGATTGGCCGGCGCCGCCGGCGATCAACTCCACGATCCGCTCCTCGGGCAGGTGCGGGGCGTGGGTGGGATGGGAAGGCTCGGGGAGGTAGGTCCACGCCTCGTGGGTTTCCAGGCGGGAGCCGTTTTCAGCTTCCGCATTGATTTCCACGGGCAGCACGACGCGCCGGTAGCCCGCCCCCTCCCGCTGGTCCAGGTAGGCCAGCACCCGTTCCTTCTGCCGGGCCGGCACGCCGTAAGCCACCCCCCGGCAGACGCCGCCCGGGGTCAGGCCCATCACCATGCCCGGCTTCCCGGGGGTGCCGCGGTGGCGGAAGGAGAGACGGCAGAAGGCGCGGTTGTAGCCCCGCAGGAAGGCCGGGCGCCGCGCCCGGAATTCGAAGCCGGGCCGCCACATCAGCGACCCGTAGGCGAAGATCCAGATCATGTAAAGCACACCCGCTCGATCAGGCGGCCGATCAGGGGCAGGCCCTTTTGCATCTGCTCTTCGGTGATGAACTCGTTGGGGCGGTGGGCCTGATCAATGTCCCCCGGCCCGCAGATCACGGTGGGGATGCCGGCCTCGTTGTAGATGGCGCCTTCCGTGTAGAAGGGCGCGGCGCCGGAGCGCTCCCCGCCGGTCAGTTCCAGCACCAGGGTTTCGATCTCCGCGCCTGCCGGGGTCATCATGGGCTCGCCCCGCCCGGTCTCCTCCACCTCGATGTCCACCTCGGCGTGCTGCTTCCTGAAGGCGGGCAGCAGCACCTCGGAGACGTAGCCCCTGACCTGATTGAGCACATAGGCCGTGTCCTCGCCGGGCATGGTGCGGTACTCGAACTTCACCTCGCAGCGGTTGGGGATGATGTTCAGGGCCGTGCCGCCCTCGATCATGCCTGCGCTCAAGGTGGTGTGGGGGATTTCAAACAGGTCTTCCATGGAGCGATGACCTTTCCGTTCCTGCTCCACCTCCATCAGCTTCTGGATCACCAGCGCCGCCTGATAGATGGCGTTGGCGCCCTTTTCCGGTTTCGAGCTGTGGCCCTCCACGCCCTTCACGGTCACGCGCGCGGAGGAAAAACCCTTGTGCAGGCGGAACACCTGGAAATTGGTGGGCTCCCCGATCACCGCGCATTTGGGCATGACGTGATCCGTGCGCCGCAACTCGTTCATCAGGCGCCGCGCACCGTGGCAGCCCACCTCCTCGTCGTAGGTGAAGGCCAGATGCACGGGCAGCTTGAGCTTGGAGTGGCGGATGGCCTCCACGGCGTGGATGGCCTGCACGATGAAGGACTTCATGTCCGCCGTGCCGCGCCCGTAGAGCCTGCCGCCGTCCAGCTTGAGGGCGAAAGGGTGCGAGTCCCAGGCCTGACCGGCCACCGGCACCACGTCCATGTGCCCGGCCAGCATCAGGCCGCCCACGTCCTTCGCACCCAGGGTGGCCAGCAGATTGGCCTTTTTTCCGTCCGGGCTGGCGTTGACCAGCACCTCCATGCCCAGCCCCTTCAGGTGGGATTCCAGAAAATCCACCATCTCCAGGTTGGAATTGACGCTGGTCGTATCAAAACCGATCAGGCGCGCTTCCATCTCCATCATGTCCATTGCCCGGCGCTCCTGCCATAAAATGTCCCCATCCCGCCCGTCTTGTCATCGCGGGTCGGTTGTGATGTTCTTTGCTGCATACGCTGCGGCACGGCATTTTTCGCAAACGGATTTCGGACACGGACAGGGTACGGACGGCCCCGAGCGTTGTCAATTTGTTGTCAATCGGCGCCCCGTGCCGGTCAATCTGCCCTCGGCCCCTGGCTCTCAGCCATCTTCATTGAAAGAACCCGCCCATGCCCGACACTCAGTCATTGCAGTCTTTGAAAATCGCCGTGTTCCCCGGGGACGGCATCGGCGTGGAAGTGATGGAGGCGGCGCGCCGGGTGATGGGGGAGGCGGAGCGGCTGGTGGGGGGCTTCAGCTGCGATTATCAGGAACTGCCCGGCGGGGCCTTCTGCTTCCGGGACACGGGCGAGGCCCTGCCCAAGGCTTCGGTGGCCGAGGCGGGCAAGGCGGACGCGATCCTGCTGGGGGCCTGCGGCTGGCCGGACATCCGCTACGCGGACGGCACGGAAATCCGGCCGCAGGTAGAGTTGCGCTTCATCTTCGAGTTGTTCGCCGGGGTGCGCCCGATCCGCTTTTATCCCGGCACGCCCCCCGTGCTGATCAACGAGGCCCAGCGGCCCATTGACTTCGTTATCATCCGCGAGTCCACCGAGGGCCTGTTTGCCTCCCGAGGCAGCGGGGCCAATCGTGAGGTGGCCACGGAAACCATGATCATCACCCGGCGCACCACCGAGCGGCTGATGCGCTTCAGCTTCGATTTGGCCCGGCGCCGCAAGACGGAGGGCCACGCGGGCAGGCTGACCTGCGTGGACAAGGCCAACATTTTCTCCTCGATGGCTTTTTTCCGGAGCATTTACGACGAGGTGGGGCTGGACTTCAAGGAAGTGGACAAGGAGTACGCCTACGTGGACGCCATGTCCCTCAACATGGTGCGCAGGCCCTGGGACTACGACGTGCTGGTGATGGAGAACATGTTCGGGGACATCCTTTCCGATCTGGGCGCCGGCCTGATCGGTGGCCTGGGCATGGCGCCCTCGGCGGACATGGGCGAGGAACACGCCGTGTTCCAGCCCTCCCACGGCACCGGCCCGGACATTGCCGGCAAGGGCGTCGCCAACCCCATCGCCATGGTGCTCTCCGGAGCCATGATGTACCGCCATCTGGGCGAAATGAAGCAACTGCCGGCCCTGGGGGAAGCCGCGGGGTTGATCGAGGGCGCGGTGGAGCGCTTCATGGCCGCCGGGGAGAGCCTGCCCGCGGACCTGGGGGGCAGCGCCGGCACGGGAGAAGTGACCGAGCGGATCATCCAGGACCTGGAAGCCCTGGC
>CBDUSX010000300.1:0-4018 GCA_965369935.1 uncultured bacterium | reverse complement strand
TGCAGGTCGGGCTTTTGCTCCAGGAATTTCTTCAGCACCGGCTTGGGCCAGGACATGTACCAGGTGTGTTCCATGGCCACCACGTTGGCAGGGGCGGAGTCTTCGGTAATGAAGGGGATGCCGCCGATGAACTGGCCCGGCCCCAGTTCCTCCACGGTCCTGCCGTCCTTGACCACGCGGGCCCTCCCGGCGCAGATCACCATCAGCCGCCGCAGGTCGTCGCCCTGGGCGATGAAAAGTTCCTCCGTAGCGGCTTCTTTCCAGTCTCCCAGCCTCAACAATTGCAGCATCTCCCGCGGCGTCAGACAGCGGAACACGAGTTGATAGAGCCGCAGGTCGTTGCCGGTCAGATGCACCGGGCGCCGTTCCAGCACGAGGCGCACGATCCAGAAAATATTCAGCGCGGTGAAGAGCAGGTTCCAGTAGATGGGTATCAGCAACGGCTCGGGGCGGAAGTAGAAAAACGGAATCAGGCAGGAGGCGGCGATCACCGTCAGCACCCGCAGCCAAAGGATGTCGCGCACCAGATAGGACAACAGGTAGAGCACGTTGGCCACATGGATCAGAGCATCCATAACGCCTCCCTCCGGTTGATATAAGGTGAATTTATAGAGGTGGCAGCTTGAGGCGGGCAGGGACGTCCCGCCGCTCAATCCATATTGGCACGCTCGTACTGCACCGGCCAGGGGTGGTCGAAGCCGAGTTCGCGCGCGGCGGCGAGGGGCCAGTGGGGATCGGCCATCAGCATGCGCCCCATCACGATCAGGTCCGCCCGGCCCTGGGCCAGGATGTCCTCGGCCTGCGCGGCCTCGCGGATCAGCCCCACCGCGCCGGTGGGCATGCCGGTCTCCCGGCGCACCGCCTCGGCGAAGGGCACCTGATAGCCGGGGGCGGCGGGAGGCTGCGAGCGGGGGTCGTTGCCGCCGCTGGAGCAGTCCAGCAGGTCCACCTGGCCCTTGTCTTTCAGCAGCCGGGCCAGGGCCAGGGTCTGCTCCATGTCCCACCCGCCCTCGATCCAGTCCGTGCTGGAGATGCGCACGAACAGGGGCAGCTCCTCCGGCCACTCCCCGCGCACGGCGTCCAGCAGATCCAGCAGCAGCCGTGCGCGGTTTTCCAGGCTGCCGCCGTATGCGTCGCTGCGCTTGTTGGACAGGGGGGACAAGAACTCCTGCAACAGATAGCCGTGGGCCGCGTGCACCTCGATGATCCGGAATCCGGCCTCCAGCGCCCGGCGCGCGGCCGCGGCGAAGACGGCGCACAACTCGCCCATGTCCTCCTGTGTCATTTCACGCGGCGGAGGGTCTCCCGCATTGAAGGGCTGGGGCGAGGGGGCCAGGTTCTGCCAGCCGCCGTCTTCCGGAGCCAGGGGCTTGCGGCCTTCCCAGGGGCGCGTCATGGAGCCCTTGCGCCCGGCGTGGGCCAGTTGCACGCCCGGCACCGCGCCCTGGGACTCGATGAAGGCGGCGATGGGCGCCCATGCGTCCCGCTGGGCGTCGTTCCACAGCCCCGGGCAGTATTTGCTGATGCGGCCGCGGGGCTCCACCGCCGTGGCTTCGGTGAACACGATTCCCGCGCCCCCTACGGCGCGGGCGCCCAGGTGCACCATGTGCCAGCCGCCGGCCAAGCCCTCCGGGGCGGAATACTCACACAGGGGCGAAAGCATGATCCGGTTGCGGGAGGTCACGGAACGGAAGGTGACGGGCCGGAACAAATGAGGCGTGGAATTCGGGGCTGGCGCCGCGCTGTCGGATTTGGACATGAATTAAAATAATAACGTTACTAAGTAAATTAATATAAACAACCTAGGAGACGAATCATTGCAAATTGAAACGGAAATTTCCACCCGCCAAATGCGGACAAATGCTAGGGCCCCCCGCCGCTGAGCTTGCGGATGAGCGCGCGCATTTCCTCCGGATCGCTTGGGATGCGCCGGCCGGGCAGGTTGGGGCTGATGCGGGCGCGGAAGTAGTGATAGGCATTGGGCCAGCCCAGCAGGCCGAAGCGATTTTTCACCGGCACGGGATCGAGCCGGATGCCCTGTTCCGCAATGGTGATCCGGTAGGAGCGCACGAAGGGCACCCGCCATTCGCCCTTGTTGGTGGACACCCGGATCGTGCCGCTCAGGGAGAGCCTTTCCCCCGACACCGACCAGCTCCCCGCCGCCCGGCTGGATTCCTTGCCGGGCCACTCCGCGCCCAGCAGGAAGGCCCCGTCAGGCTGAAGGTAGAAAAAATGGAACATGGAGCGGGCCTCGTAATCCCGCCAGGAATCTATCTTGTAGGTGCCGGCGTACTTGACCGGCGCGGAGCCCGCGGAAAGCGGCGCCACCCCCAGCCCCGGCATGAGCAACAGGATTGACAAGAAAAAAGGCAGTCGCATTTGGGAGGTCAACGGATAAAATCGCCAGCAAAGGCCTTCCCTCCGCGGGACCGCGGACACCGGCGCCGCGCTTTCAGGTGCGGGGCGCGGTCAGGCGCTTGCCGCGCGGGGAAGAGGAGCGGCGTTGGGAAGAAGGGTTATGGGGAGAGGAGACCTCGCTGATTTCAAAGATGGCGCCGAACTGGGCCAAGTCCTCCCGCTTCAGTTCGAGACGCTTGGTAAGAAACGCGCCCAGCGCCTTGGCCGTGCCGCCGAACTCCACCAGCCAGGCGTTTTCGGTCCTGGAAGGTTCGGTTTCCTTGCCGCCCAGCTTGTAGAATATCCGGTCAATGTAGCCCCAGCGGCCGCGGATCCAGTCCCTCGAAAATTCGATGCGGTATCGTGCCATGCCGGCCCAGCCAGGGGATTTCGCGGATCGTTCTCGCGGATTCTTTCACGGATTCTTTCGCGGCTTCTTCCAGGCATCGCAATCATTACGCCGCGAATGCGGCGGCCTGTCAACGTGAATCTCCCTCTGTGGCTCGCCGGAGGCGCCCCGCGCGGGCGATTTGCCGCGGGAATGATCGTCCCGGGCCGTCTGGCGGCCAAGTTGCCCCGGCCGGTCCGATGTGCAAAAAATTACAGACGCTTGGCATGTAAAACTTATAGACAAGCCGGAGGCAAGGTCCTATAGACATATGGTCGCTTGGACAGAAAGTGTGCCACCGGGAACGATCGTGTCCCATTGGGGGAGGCCGGTGTCCACTATCTTAGTGCTCACCAAACAGTGGGAGGGTAGAACATGCGAATTCCAAGATTTTTCGGTATTGCAACGGCAGCCGTGATCGCCTTCGGGATGGTGATCGGCCTGGCCGGCACCGCCGACGCGGCGAAGAAGGTGCGTTGGAAGATGCAAAGCACCTTCGGCAGCAAGCTGCCTCACCTGGGCACCTCCGGGGTGCGTTTTTCAAATGACGTCAAAGTAATCTCCGGCGGCACCCTGAATATCAAGTTCTTCGAGCCCGGCGCGCTGGTGCCTTCCCTGGAATGCTTCGACGCCATTTCCAAGGGCTCCATCGAATCCTGCTGGACCACGCCCGGTTATCACACCGGCAAGTACCCGGCGCTGGCCTTCTTCACGGCGGTGCCCTTCGGGCCGGGGATCGGCGAATTCATGGCCTGGAAGTGGTTCGGCGGCGGCAACGACCTCAAGCAGAAAATTTACGACAAGCACAACCTGATCGCCTTCGACAGCTTTGCCATCGGGCCGGAGACCTCCGGCTGGTTCAAGAAGGAGATCACTTCGGTGGATGAGCTCAAGGGCTTGAAGATGCGTTTCTTCGGGCTGGGCGCCAAGGTGATGCAGAAGATGGGCGTGAGCACGCAGCTTTTGGCGGCCGCGGACATCTATCCGGCCCTGGAGCGCGGCGTGATTGACTCGACCGAGTTTTCCATGCCGACCATTGACCTCAAGCTCGGCTTCTACCAGATCGCCAAGTACAACTATTTCCCCGGCTGGCACCAGCAGGTCTCGGTCAGCGAGCTGCTGATGAACAGGGGGAAATGGGACAAGCTGTCCAAGCAGCATCAGCGCATCATCCAGGTGACGCTGGGCTACCAGACCATGTACACCTACGCGGAAACGGAGGCCATGAACTTC
>CBDUSX010000299.1:0-4021 GCA_965369935.1 uncultured bacterium | reverse complement strand
TCGATGAATTTCCGCATCTGCGCGGTCTGGTCGTAGGCGGCGAAGCGCACGCTGAGCACCTGCACGCCGGCGTCGGCGAAGGCGCGGATTTTCTCCGCGCAGGCCTCCGGCGCGCCGATGGCCGTCCACATGTGGACAAATTCCTCGTCGAAGTCCGCGCTGTAGTAGGCGTCCAGGAATCTCTTCGACTCGGCGTAGGCGGCGGCCTCCTCCCCGATGTGGACGTTGTAATACAGGCAGCTTTCCAACTCCTCCGCCTTGCGGCCGTGGGCCACGGCGGCTTCCCGCACCGCGTCCCACCCTTTTCGGAACTGCTCCGGCGTGGCCATGGTGGTCATCCAGCCGTCGGCCAGCCGGCCCACCCGCTCCGTGGTGCGCTTGAATATCTTTTCGTCCGTGGCGAAGGCCTGGGGGTTGTTGGCGATCCAGATGGGCGGCGGGGACTGCACGGGCTTGGGCCGCACGGCGATGTTCTCGAAATTGTAGAAGCGTCCCTGGTGGCTGGCCGGGTCTTCGCTCCACAGCAGGCGCAGCACCTCCATGCCCTCGGTGAGGCGGCCCACCCGCTCGTTGGGGGGGATGCCGAAGGCCTTGTACTCGTTGTCGAAGGCGCCCACCACGCTGGTGCCGCCCCGCCCCCCGCCGATGCACGCCACCAGCAGGCTGCGCCCCTCGCACAGGTTGTCCAGGGCCGCCCACTGGGCCGCCAGAATGATGGGATCGCGCAGGGGAAAGCTGGCCATGCAGGCCGTGCCCAGCCGGGCGGATTTGGTGCGCATGGCCAGGGCGGAGAGCAGGGTCACCGACTCCAGCCGGGGCTTGGCCAGCAGGTTGTCCCCCACGAACATGGCGTCGAACACGCCGCTGGCGTCCGCCTCCTCGGCCATGGCGAGCAACTCCGCCGTCGTGACGGCCCCGAACACCACCCCCTGGTTGGGCAGCAGCAGTCCCAGACGCAACTTGGTCATGGCTCAGGCTCCATCGGTTGTCATGTGTATGGCTGCCGTGGGTGCGGAAGGATCAGCCCGCCGCCGTGTCTTCGGGTGTCTTCAGGCGCCGTGTCTTCGGGTGTCTTCAAATGCCTTCGGGCGCCTTCACCCTTAGCATCTTGCCCAGGGATCAACAACGGTCCGGCCGGGCAGCGGGCGCCTGGTGCGAGGGCAGGGCCGAGGCGCGGGGAGGGGCTTGTGAATTGCGCGCATTTCCCGCAGATTGGGCGGATATGCGACCCTGCAAGGGGTTTCCCCGGGCCGTTCCGCCCCCGCTCCGCTTCCGTGGTGCGCCGGCGCCGGCGGCTTTTTCGCAAGCCGGGAGTGGCATGGCCATTATGAAGAGCTTCCGTATCTTCGGCAGGACAAAAGCGCTGGAGGCGGAGATTGACGAGTTTCTGGACCGGCTCTCCCAAAGTGCCCTGGTGTTCAAGCTGGCGGTGCGGATTTACCTGGTGGAGGGCCCCGGCAAGGAATTCGAGGACAAGCTGCACCAGGTCAATGAATTGGAAAGCCGGGCGGACCAGTTGCGCCGCTCCATCGAAATCCAGCTTTATTCCCACACCCTGATTCCCGAATCGCGGGGGGACGTGCTGGGCCTGCTGGAAACCCTGGATTCCGTGCTCAATATCTTCGAGGGCACTTTGTGGAATTTCTCCATCGAAACGCCCGACATCCAGCCCGGCTTGCAGCGGGAATTTCAGGAACTGACCGAGATGGCGGTCAATGCCGTGGAGGCCCTGGTGCTGGCGGCGCGGGCCTTCTTCCGCAACATCGAGGCGGTGGGCGACCACATGCACAAGGTGATGTTCTACGAGAAGGAGGCGGACAAGGTGAGCACCAAGCTCAAGCGGGCCATCTTCGCCCTGGACATCCCCCTGAGCCACAAGGCTCATCTGCGGCACTTCGCCGAGCAGATTGACAACGTGGCGGACCGGGCGGAGGACATCGCGGACCGCCTGGCCATCTACACCATCAAGCGCAAGGTTTAGGCGCCTTCCGCAAAGGAACCCCCGCCTCGAAGGCCCATGGACATCGCGGTATTGCTCTTTCTCACCAGCGGCCTCTTTCTGGGATGGTCCCTGGGCGCCAACGACGCCGCCAACGTGTTCGGCACCGCGGTGGGCACGCGCATGATCCGCTTTTCCACCGCCGCTTTGCTGTGCTCGCTGTTCGTCGTGCTGGGCGCGGTGTACGGCGGGGCGGGCGCGGCCCACACCCTGGGCACTCTGGGCGCGGTGAACGCCCTGCCCGGCTCCTTCATGGCCGCTCTGGCCGCGGCCTCCGCAGTGTACATGATGACCCGTTGCGGGCTGTCGGTCTCCACCACCCAGGCCATTGTGGGGGCGATCCTGGGCTGGAACCTGTTTTCCGAGACCCTCACCGATACGGGCGCGCTGGTGAAAATCCTCAGCACCTGGCTGATCTGCCCCCTGCTGGCCGCCGGGATTGCCATTGTGCTCTACAAGCTCACGGTTTTCGCGCTCCGGGTGGCGCGGCTGCACCTGGTGCGGTTGGATTCCTACACCCGGCTGGGGCTGATTCTGGCCGGGGTATTCGGCTCCTACAGCCTGGGGGCCAACAACATCGCCAACGTGGTGGGGGTGTTCGTGCCGGCCTCGCCCTTCACCGAGTTTTCGGTGCTGGGCCTGTTCTCCGTTTCTTCGATCCAGCAGCTCTTTCTGATAGGGGCGCTGGCCATCGCCCTGGGGGTGATGACCTACTCGAAGCGGGTCATGCTCACCGTGGGCAGCGGCCTGGTGCCCTTGTCGCCGGTGGCCGCGTGGGTGGTGGTGATGTCCCATTCCCTGGTGTTGTTTCTGTTCGCCTCCCAGAGCCTGGAGTATTTTCTGGCCCGGCACGGGCTGCCCACCATTCCCCTGGTGCCCGTGTCCAGTTCCCAGGCTGTGGTGGGGGCGATCGTGGGCATCGGCATGTTGCAGGGCGGGCGGCACATCCGCTGGCGCCTGCTGGGGGGGATCGGTCTGGGCTGGGTGCTGACGCCCCTCATCGCGGGGCTGATCTGCTTCATCGGCCTGTTCTTCCTGCAAAACGTCTTCGGCCAACGGGTCTACCGGGATCTGCCCTACGCGCTCTCCCCTCCGGTGCTGGAAAAGCTTGAGCGCGAGGGGGTGCCCACCGCGGAGTTCGGCACCCTGAAGGGCGGGCGTTTTTCCTCCGCCGTGCAATTGCGCAATGCGCTGGCCGAGGAACAAGTCGTGCTGACTCCGGAGCAGAGGGCTGTGGTGTTCGAAGCGGCCGAAGTGGACGAAATGCGCATGGACACCGCGCACTTCGAGCAGATGGACCTGGACGTGCTCAACCCCGGCCAGCAAATGGCCGTCACCCTGCTGGCCGGGCAGAGTTTCTCCCACCGCTGGATGCTGGCCGAGGCCCTGGCGCGGGGGAGCCCCGAGTGGCGCTTCGACCCGGATGACAGGAAGCAGCGCCCGGGGCGCAAGCGGCTGGCCGGCAAGCTGGATTTCGTCTATCGTACTTTCCGTTCGTTCAAGTAATGATAGCCAAATAATTCGATCAGCTTGTCTTCGTTGATCAAACCAAAAACTCGGGCCATCAGATGGCTGCCGAGGGAATGCAGTTCCCTTGGCGGCTCAATCGTAGTACGATTTTCGCGAATTTGGACCCTTCCTCCTGCGCTGCTTTGAGTTCGGTACGCCGGGGAAAGGGGCGTGCGGCCCTAAACTCGCGAGAAGGCGAACCAAGGCAAGAAAAAGCAACGCCCGAAACCGTGCCCGGTACTGTCTGCGTTTGAGTTGCCTTATTATGGAGTTGGTTCCGGGGGGCAGCATCTGGGCTTGTAATCAGCACGGAGGCCCAAGACATGCTTGACATCAGACGTCGAATTTCGGTCACCCTGGCTGCAGCGTGCATGCTGACGGTTGTAGCGGTTGGTGCGCTCGCCGCGGAGACGCCCAAGCGCGGCGGCATCCTGACTTTCGTAGTGGCGGGCGGGGCTCCCAGCTTCGACGCGCACCGCGAATGGACCTTTGCGATGCTTCAACGGATCGCGC
>CBDUSX010000298.1:0-4029 GCA_965369935.1 uncultured bacterium | reverse complement strand
CCACGGCGCAGAGATTCCGTAGCGCCGAGGCTCAAATGGCGCGGGGCCGCCTATGGAGGTGCGCCGGGGTTGTGCTATCATGATCCAATCAGTTGACGGTGCCGCCACCGAATAAGATCTGCGGTCCGTGGCGCCGCTTTGCCGCGGAAACCGGCAATTGGGCCGGAATTGAGCGCAGTTTCCGCTTTTGCTTCGATATTAAAAGAGCTATCTAGGTTCTCCGGCCCGCCCTTCTTCTTCGATGGCCGCGCCACGGACCCTTTGCAGCCGGGCGCATCGGCGATGGATGCGTACTCGGTAAAGGATGACAGGCAGGGATGACAACGACCATTTTTTCCGAAAACTCCGAGCCCATCGAATCCGATGAGGATTTGCTGAAGTTCTTCAAGGCCTCGGAGAAGCCGCGCCAGAAATGGCGGGTGGGCACCGAGCACGAGAAGCTGGGCTTTTACCGGGACACCCACCAGCCCGTGCCCTATCCCGGCGAGCAGGGCATTTCCGCCGTCCTGCAAGGGTTCGTGGAGAAGTTCGGCTGGGAGCCGGTGAAGGAAGGGGAGAACACGATCGCCCTGTTGCAGAATGGCGCGGCCATCACCCTGGAACCCGGCGGGCAACTGGAACTGAGCGGTGCGCCGCTGGACACCGCTCACGACACCTGCCGGGAGTTGTATGGGCATTTGCGGGAATTGGGCGAATTGTCCGGCCCCCTGGGCATCATGTGGCTGGCCGGCGGCCGCAACCCCGCCGTGCCTTCCGCCGACATGCCCTGGATGCCCAAGGAGCGCTACGCCATCATGAAGCGCTACCTGCCGACCCGGGGCACGCGCGCCCTGGACATGATGGTGGGGACGGGCACGGTGCAGACCAACCTGGACTATGCCAGCGAGCAGGACATGGCCGTCAAGCTGCGCGTGGCCATGGCCGCCGCGCCGTTCCTGACCGCGCTGTTCGCCAATTCGCCCTTCGCCGAGGGCAAGCCCACCGGCTATCTGTCCACCCGCGGCTGGGTGTGGCTCGATATGGATCCCGACCGCTCAGGCATCGTTCCCGCCGTGTTCAACGGGGACTTCGGCTACGAGGACTACGTCAACTACGCCCTCGACGTTCCCATGTTCTTCATTCACCGGGACGGCCACTACCTGGACCACGCGGGGGCCAGCTTCCGCAGCTTTATGGCCGAAGGGCTGGACGGCCACAGGGCCACCCAGGACGACTGGACGCTTCACCTGACCACCCTGTTTCCCGAAGCCAGGCTGAAGAACATCATCGAACTGCGCATGGCCGACGTGGGGCCGGCCGCCATGATCTGCGCCCTGTCCGCCCTGTCGCGGGGCCTGTTCTACGACGAGACCGCCCTTAAATCCGCCGCGGAGCTGCTGGGCGGGCTGCGGCCGGAAGTCTACCCCGAGCTTCAGCATGAAGCCGCGCGCATCGGCCTGCGGGCGGAAGCCGCGGGCCGCCCGGTGCAGGAATGGCTGCGGGAGCTGCTCTCCATCGCCGCCTCGGGGCTGGAACGCCTGAACGCCCAGGACGAAAGCGGGGAAAATGAGGTGAAGATTCTGGAACCCCTGCGCCGCATCGTGGAGACGGGAAAAACCCAGGCGGACCTCCTCCTCGACCGGTGGAACGGTGAGTGGAACCAGCGGCTGGAACCCCTGTTCTCAAGCGAGTTCGTTTTTTAGGTCCAGATCAATTCCTTTCCCGCCCCTCCGCCCCTCCGGCGAAGCCGCCAATAAGATCGGCAATGCCGTCAATAAGCCCCCCGCCACGCCATCCCACAGGCTCCCCCGAAACTCAGTTGCAAATAACTTCAATTGCCGTTGCGGCATTGGAAAATACGGTGGTAAAATAAGCATGTCCCCGTCCATCGGCGCATATGCCGTTCGCCGTGAATGTCATTCGCTGAGGAAAAGGGGCAGGACTCACGGACGGTGCTTCCGCCGTGAGGACGGATATCTTTCCATCGGTTGGTTTCACCTCCGTGGGTCATGAGGCCGCTGCGGGGCGATCCTGGCGGATTGCACCGGAGCGGGAGTGGTTAACTCATAGGAGGTGGAGCATGAGAGTTCCGCACGACCTCCCCGTACTGCATATCGGGGAATTCGACATTGATTTCAAGCAGCTTCTGATTCCGTTGGCGTTCGCGGTCATGGTCGTCGTGGCGGCCTACCTGGCCACGAGCGGCGGACCGGAAATTTCCGGCGCGGTCTTTACCGATGCCAATTTGGCGCCGTGACGGCCAACAACGGGGACCGGGATCAATTCCGGGCCGGTGAAACGCTGCTCAGGGGATTGTGGCATTCGTGACCGGCAATAAAACAGATCGGGCACGCGCGCTCCGCCCGGCCGTCAGGGCCTCAGGCGGGGCATGGTCACTTCCTGCTTGCGGGGCGTGGGATCGTCCCGGGTGAGGATCAAATTGCACAGAAAGGCTCCGTCGTTCCGTGCGGCGAAGTCGCTGCGGTAGTGCGCCCCCCGGCTTTCCTGGCGGACGATGGCCGAGCGCACAATAGCCTCCGAGGCGTCCAGAAAATTCTCCATGTTCAGGGTATCCATCCAGGCCAGGTTGTAGGCCCGGCCATTGGCCACGCCCACCCGGCTCAGGCGCTCCCGCAACTCCGCCAGTTCCGCCCCGGCCTGGGCCAGGTCCGTTCCGTTGCGCACCACGCCGGCCTTGCGCCACATCACCTCGCGCAGCCGCTCGCGCAGGGGGTACACGGAGTTCGCAACCTCCCGCCCGAAGGGCGCGTTGCAGCGGGCGATGATGTCCGTCACCTGGGATTCACGGAAGGGCGTCAACGGCGCTTCCTTCACCCACTGTGCGATCACGTCCCCCGCGATGCCGCCGAACACGGTGGATTCCGCCACGCCGTTTCCCCCCAGCCGGTTGGCGCCGTGCACGCCGCAGGCGTCTTCCCCGGCCACGAACAGCCCCTCCAGCCGCGTGGCGCAGCGGGTGTCCATCTCCAGCCCGCCCATCATGAAGTGCGCGGTGGGCGAGACGGTCACCGGCTCCCGGGCCAGGTCGAACCCCACGTCCCGGCAGCGCAGGGTCATGCCGCGGAAGTTCCGCTCCACGAACTCCGCGCCCACATGGGAGACGTCCAGCCACACCCCCTCTTCCGGCGTGCCACGCCCCTCCATGATCTCCAGGTAAGTGGCGCGGGACACCACGTCCCGGGTGGCCCGCTCGCCCCGCGGGTCGTAGCGCGCCATGTAGCGCTCGCCCTTGCCGTTGAGCAGGTAAGCGCCGGCTCCGCGCAGGCCTTCCTCCAGCACGGTGCCGGAAATCTGGTTGGCGCCCGCCAGCAGCCCGGTGGGGTGGAACTGCACCATCTCCATGTCCATCAGCACCGCGCCGGCCCGGTAGCCCATGGCGATGCCGTCGCAGGACTTGTCGTGGCAGGGCGCGGATATTTTGTACATGGTCGGCCCGCCGCCGGTGGCCAGCAGGGTGGCGCGGGCGTGGGCCACGACGTAGGCGCCGCGCCGCATGTCCAGCAGCAGGGCGCCCACCACCCGCTGTCCCGCCTTGTCCAGCAGCAGGTCCACCGCGCGCACCTCCTCCAGAATCACCGGCTCCGTGGCGGCCACCTGCTCCGCCAGGCGGCTGACGATCTCGATGCCGGTCAGGTCGCCCTTGTGCACCGTGCGGTCGAAAGTCTGCCCGGCGAAAGCCTTCTGGTGCACCGTGCCGTCCGCATTGCGGTCGAAGAAGCACCCCGCGCGGTTTTCCAGCTCCAGCACGCGCCCGGGCGCTTCGGCAACCAGCATCCAGGCCAGCTCCTGGTTGTTGATCCACTGGCCTCCTTCCAGGGTGTCGCGGAAGTGGTTGTCCAGGGAGTCCGGTTCGCGCAGCACCACGTTGTAGCCTCCCTGCACCATGCGCGTGCAGCCGGACTTGCCGAACAACCCCTTGACGGCCAGCACCACCCGCGGCGGCCGCCCGGCATCGGCCATGTGCAGGGCGGCGCACAGGCCGGCCCCGCCGCTGCCCAGCACCAGCACGTCGGTTTCCAGAACTTCGTA
>CBDUSX010000297.1:0-4030 GCA_965369935.1 uncultured bacterium | reverse complement strand
ACGGCCTCGGGCTCCGCGGGGGCCGTGGCCTTGCCCCGCGCATCGAGCATTTCCCGATGGATGGCCTCGGTCTGTGGAGAGGGATCGGAATCCACGTTGGCGCGGAAAATCTGCCGGCATCGTTCATAAACCGCGGCGCATTCCGCCAGGCGGCCGAGACGGAGATAACAGCCCATCAGGTGCCGGTAGAGTTCCTCGGCCAGATCGTCAGCCTCCAGCGCCCGCTGATACAGCACGGCAGCCTGCTGGAACTGGCCTTTCTGCCGGTAGAAATCTCCCAGTAGGTCAACGTGGCGCAGGAACAGGCTGTGCAGCCTTTCGCGCGCGCTAAGAATCTCCGGAGGGTCGAACTCCCCGTCAAGAAACGGCCCGCGATACAGCTCCAGCGCCTTTTCAAGATCACGCCATGCGCGGTCGCCGTCGCCTTCTTCCACCGCATGGGCCACGCCCATCAGCAATCGGGCGAATTCCCGCGCGTCCACCCAGCATCGTTCCGGATTCAGGTGCAGGCGGTTGTCCTGCAGTTGCAGGCAGTCCCGGCCGATCAACTGGCGCAGGCGGTTCAGGTTGACCGTGAAGCTTCCATAGGCCAGGTCTCCTTCGGAGTCCGGCCACAGGGATTCGGTCAGTTGCACGACCGAGGTGCCTTCTCCCCCCAGGGCAATCAGCACCTTCAGCAGTTCCAGGGGGCGGCGTTTCGCCTTGGACGCAAAGCGCAGGGGCTCGCCGTCGAGCTCGACTTCAAAGCGGCCGAGGGTATAGATACGCGCCGGGCCGGGTGCGCCTTCGACCCCGAATGTGAACGCCAGGGATTTGGCTCGTGCCATCAGACCCCCCGATCAACCGCGGGCAACGATGCAAAATGGCCATACGGATTGCTGTCTACTTTCACCGCGCCGTCCGATTCCCTCACGGATGATGGAATCAAGGCGCGCTCAGGCCAAAGGACGAACAGCAATCCATCGGCCGGAGCGATTCGGGATATGGCGGTTCTGAAAACCGCCACATTCTCTCCGTTTTAAGTCACCTTTAGAGTATATGATATATTACAAAGTGGAAGGATAAAAGCCGGAGCCACAATCCACGCAGCGGCGCTCCGCAGATGTCCACGGATGTCCGCGGATACCCCGGCGGGGCCGGGCGCGGGCCATTCTCCTTCTCGAATTCCTTCAGCCGTTTGCCCTGCTCAACCTCGAGCCCGCTGTACTCTCTTCTCCACCTGTTACAATTTTTCTCCGTCTCCCCGATCTGCCTGGACACCAGGCTGAGGGTTCCGCCGTTGCCCGCGCCCTACCTCCCCTTCCCGGAACTTTTTTATGATCTGCGCCGGGCTGTTTCTGTTCCTTGCGGTGGCGTCCTCGGCTTACGGCCTCAACCTGTCTCACAGGGTCTGACACAGAACAGTCGCTCAGCCGCCCGGAAGCAGGGGAAAAAAGACTAGACAAATTTTAAATTTGGGACGATCGTCCCAATTATGGAAACAGCCATCAACAATACCGTTCAAGCCTGCGTGGCACGTTTGCTCAAACCCCTGCTGCGGGTGCTTCTCCGCTACGGCGTGCCGTACGGCGTATTTTCGGACATCGCCAAGCGCATCTACGTTGACCTGGCCATGGAGGAATTCGCCATTCCCGGTAGAATTCCCAGCATCTCAAGAGCATCCGTAATCACTGGAATGTCACGCAAGGAAATCCTGCGCGTGAGGAGGCTTCCGGATCTATCCGACGATGGCGTGAAAGACAATCGCAGCCGGGCGACGCGCGTTATCAGCGGCTGGGTGCGGGACAGGACCTTTGCCAAGCGCCCGGGAGATGCAGGGTCGCTGCCATATGAAGGGGCGAAGCGGAGTTTTACACAACTTGTGAGGAAGTACAGTGGGGACGTGCCGGCGCGCGCCTTATTGGACGAGTTGCTGCGTGTTGGAGCCGTGGAGCGCCTGGAGAACGGGCAAATCAACCTCCGCGCACGGGCTTACGTACCGAGCGAAGGGGATGAGGAAAAAATCAGTATTCTTGGCGACCATGTCGCGGACCTGGTGCGCACCATTGATCACAACCTGCAATCGCCCAACCAGAAGTCACTTCTCCAGCTCAGAGTGTCGTATGACAATCTGCCCACCGAGCCGCTGGAACGATTTCGAAAATCATCGTCCAAACGTGCCATCGGGTTACTTGAGCACTTCGATAAGCAGTTATCGGGTATGGATCGCGACTTGAATCCTGACTCCCGGGGAAGCGGCCGTGTCCGTGCCGGCTTTTCGATATTCTATTTTGAAGAAAACATCTCAGGTCATGGAACGGAGAAATCGTAATGATTAGGAGCTTGCGGACGATTATCTTACCGGTTGCCATCCTGTTTTTGCTGGCCGCTTGCGGCGGTGGCGGCGGGGGTGACTCATCCGTGGCCGGTGGTGGAATCGAAGGCACAGGCACGGGTACGATTTCCGGGTTCGGCAGCGTAATCATCAACGATACACGCACATTTGCCGTTAATGCCTCCACAGAAATCCTATTGGACGATACCCCGATCACCGAAGCCGAACTACAGACCCTGGGACTGGGCATGGTGGCCAGGGTGGACGTTGGCACGGACGTGAGCGATGACTTCACCAGTGGTACCGCGGTTTTGATCCATGCGGTGAATCTTGTGAAAGGGCCGGTCACCTCCATTACTCCTTTACAGGTGCTGGGACAGGATGTGGTGACGACTGGCGACACGATACTGGCCAACCTCAATTTGATCAGCGACCTGAAAGTTAACGATGTTGTCGAGGTGAGCGGGTATGCAGACGCGAACAACGTCATTCAGGCAACCAGGATCGAACTCAAGCCGTTGGGTATCGCCGAATGGAAGCTGACGGGACTCGTCAGCGGTCCGGTAACCGGGACTTCCTTTTTTATCGGCATTCAGCAGGTGAATTTCGCCGGGGTCACCCCGAGGGATTGCGGGGTGGGTCCAGTCATTGGCGATCTGGTGAAAATTAAGGCCGCCGAAAATCCTCTTCCCTTTTCCGGCACCCTCGAGAACGTGACCAGCGTGGAATGTGTCCCTCCAGGGCTCGAAATACCTGACGGCGCCCCGCCAAACCTCGAGGCGGAAGTGGAAGGGCTTGTGACAAGCGTCACGCTGCCAGTATTTTTTGTCGGCGGGCAGCAAGTGCTGATCACCGGCACCACTGTTTTCGAGGCCGGAGGAATTGAGGACATCGTCCTGGGCGCGAAGCTGGAAGCCGAAGGCGTGCTGGACACCGCCACGGGCATCCTCACCGCCAACCGCATCCGCTTCCGCAATGCCCGCGTGCGAATCGAGGCCCTGGTGACTGCCGACAACGGCACCTCCATGGTGGTTCTCGGCCTCACGGTGAATGTCACCCCCCTCACCGTGATCGAGCCCGGAGTGAGTGTAGGGGTTCGAATCGAAGTGCGCGGCTTCGCCGATTCCACCGGTCAGATATTCGCCTCGCGAATCCGCCCGAAAGGTGTATCGAGCGATGTGCGCCTGCGGGGGCCGGTCACGGATATCCCCGGGTTGGCCGATTTTGCCATCCTTGGCGTTAACGTTGACACCGCGGTGACACCCTTATTTCTCGATGTGAACGGCCAGTCCATCACCGAATCGCAATTCTTTGCCTCCATCGCCATCGGCTCCCAGGTGGACGTGGAAGGCGGCACATTTGACGGTGCGGTCACGATTTCCTCCGCCCCAACAACCATTATCGCCATCGAGGATTGACGCGGCCAGTCAGGCCCTTGGCCGGGATTCACCACTGTGTCCAATGATATGGGCACACCAATTCCAACGCGGGAGGTTCAGATATGCGGGTCAAAAAATATCTTTGCAGCATGATTCTACCGGCCGTTCTATTGGGCGCGCTTGCCATCGCCGGATGCGGCGATGAAGATTCCGGCGGGACGGCGACTACGGCGTCGCTGACCATGAAGAGTTCCGTGGCTCAGAAGACCGTGGGCGCCCGCGGGCTGGAGCGCCTGTGGGAGTTGTTCCGCCCCCGCACGTTGCACGCGGCTGTCTC
>CBDUSX010000296.1:0-4031 GCA_965369935.1 uncultured bacterium | reverse complement strand
TTACGCCCTTAAATCGAGAGGCTTCACACTAGCATATTGGGAGGGAGGGACAATACGGGAGCAGGCGGGGCGGGCGGATAGGCCCGCCTTGGCGGTGCTCCGTGGCGCTCAGGCTTCGTCCGTGGCGCCGGCGGGCAGCCCCTCGGCGGCGGCGGCCTGGCCGGGCGCGAAGGAGGGCCGCCCCTCGGCGGCGGCCTGACCGGGCAGAAAGCTGGGCAGGGGGTTCATCAGCCATTTGGGGCAGTCGTAGTAGTCAATCTCGTACTCATAGGTCGGGTATCGGCCGCAGTTGAAGTAGCGCCAGAAGAAGGAGTTGTAGCCCAGGCACAGCCCCGTCTTTTCGTCCAGCACCGGGCAGGAAATGAGCGAGCAGCAGTTGGTGCAGGTGCCGCAGGAAGCGCCGTGCTTCCAGTTGGGCGACCGGTGCACGATCTCCGGGTCCGGCGCGCTGGCCGGCGGGCTGGTCAACGGCACGGCGAGCATGAACCCCCCATTGTGCCCCCGCAGGATCAGCCACGCTATTTTCCAGCCGTGAACAAACAGCTTCGAGCAGGGTACGAAATGACGCCAAAATCGCCAGTCCCCGAAGAAATACCAAGTCATCACCGGTCCGGTGAGAAACCCCCCCACAATGGTAAGCAGGGAAAAGGCAAGGTAAGCATGGAAGAGCAGCCGCGCCGCCGTCCATTTCAACTTATTCATGGCGATGAATCTCCAGCCCTTGCAAAACTCTGTATCAAGTCGGAATTTGTCTTTCACCGCATGCCCCGCAGCCGATGATTTCCGGCCCTCCGGGACACTCCTTTGACGGTATCTGAGAAAATTACAACATGCGGGAAGAAATTACAAAGCCAGAATCACGTGTCAGGCAGAGCCGCGGGGTTGCCCGGCGCCTAGCGCACCTCGTCCACCCGCACCATGTTGGTGGCCTGCCGGGCGGAGAACGGCAATCCGGCGGTGAGCACGACCCGCTGGCCCTTGGTCAGCTTGCCCATGGCGCACAACTGCTGTTGAATTTCCGGCGCCGCATCGTCCACGTTTTCCATGGTCAGGTCCTTCATCACCACCGCGTGGATACCCCAGTTCATGGATAGGGCGCGGGCCACGTACTCGTGCTGGCTCACCGCGTAAATGGGTTGCAGCGGGCGGTACTTGGCGATGGAGCGGGCGATGGAGCCACTGAGGGTGATGCAGGCGATGGCGCTGGCGTCCACCTGATCGGCCAGGGTGCACGCCGTGATGGCGATGCCCTCGTTGACCGGCAGCCCGCTGTCTCCCGTGCGACGCCAGGGGGCGCGGGAGGTAGGCCGGGTGGCGCATTCGGTGGCCTCGATGATGCGGTGCATCACCTCCACCGACTGCACCGGGTATTTGCCCGCGGCCGATTCCCCGGAAAGCATCACCGCGTCCGAGCCGTCCAGAATGGCGTTGGCCACGTCGGAGGCTTCCGCCCGGGTGGGGCGCGGATGATGGATCATGGATTCCAGCATCTGGGTCGCGGTGATCACCGGAATACCCTGCTCGTTGCATTTTGAAATGATCACCTTCTGGATGCCGGGCACCATCTCGGCGGGCAATTCCACACCCAGGTCTCCCCGTGCCACCATGATGGCGTCCGACACGGCGATGATCTCGTCAATGAAATCCATCGCCTGCGGTTTTTCGATCTTGGTCACGATGGGCAATTCGGAATTCTTCTTGGTCAGGTAGCGCCGCAACTGTTCCACGTCGGTGGGGCGCCGCACGAAGGACATGGCCACAAAATCCACGCCTTCGGACATGGCGAAATCCACGTCCTTCAAATCTTTCTTGGAGATGGTTTTCACCGACAGGGAAGCGTCGGGGATGTTGATGCCCTTGTTGTTCGAGAGGTAGCCGCCATTGACGACCTGACAGACAATGTCGGTCTCGTCGTTGGATTCCACCTGGAGGGAAATCATGCCGTCGTCCAGCAGCAGCGAATCGCCGGGATGTACGTCGCGGGCCAGCCCCTTGTAGGTGGTGGACACCACCTCCGCGTTGCCTTCCACATCGCGCATGGTGATGGTGAACCGGCTGCCGGTCTTCAGTTCCGCGCCGCCACCCGCCATCTTGCCCACCCGGATCTTTGGGCCCTGCAGGTCCATCATGATGGCCACCAGCTTGCCTGTCTCCTTGCAGGCTTCGCGGAGCAGGCCGATCGTTTTGCTGTGGTGTTCGTGGGTGCCGTGGGAAAAGTTCAGGCGCGCCACGTCCATGCCGGCGAGCACGATCTTCTTGATGGTTTCGTAATCGCTGCTGCTCGGGCCGAGGGTGCAGACGATTTTTGCCCGGGTCTCCGCCATCGGAGTATGCTCCAGCATTGGTTCAGGCGGGTCTGGCCGGCGGCCACCGGAAACTGATCGCCCTGGGGGCAACGCGCCTTTGGTTGCATTGGTTGCAATTCAAGGACAATACCAATTCCCCCGATAAGGCAAGTGCGATCTTTGCGCCCGCGCCTCCTTTCCGAAAAAAAGAGTGCGCTTGCGCCCGGTGGCCCGTTATGCCCGTTTAATCCTGGCATCCCGGGAGACAAACCGCCGTAAAGTTAACTATAATCCGTGCCGGTATCGGGGCCCTGAGCCAGATGGCCCTTCAATTCGGTGAATGCTTGCCATGCATTATCTTTCCATAGCCAAGGTAGTGGGCGCCCTGCTGATTGTGCTGGGTGCCGCGCTGCTCGTGCCCATGGCCGTCTCCCTGGTGTACGGAGAGACGGCCTGGCGGGTGTTCCTGGGCTCTTCCGCCGCCGTCGCCGGCTGTGGCGTGCTGCTCTTCCTGATCTCCCGCAAGGCGGTGGAGATCTCCGTCCGGGACGGCTTCGCCGCGGTCACCGCCGTCTGGCTGGCCGCGGGCCTTGCGGGAGCGCTGCCTTATTATTTCACCGGCACCGTGCCCGGCTTCACCAATGCCATGTTCGAGTCCATGTCCGGATTCACCACCACCGGCGCCACGGTGTTCACCGAGTTCGACGGCCTGGGCCACGGCATCCTGCTCTGGCGCAGCCTGACCCAATGGTTCGGCGGGATGGGCATCATCATGCTGGCCCTGGTGGTGCTGCCGGCCCTGGGCATCGGCGGCATGCAGCTCTACAAGCGCGAGGTGCCCGGGCCGTACTCGGACAAGCTCACGCCGCGCATCCGGGACACGGCCAAGGCCCTGTGGGCGGTCTATCTATCGTTGACTTTGCTGGAGGGCGCCGCGCTCTTCGCCCTGGGCATGTCTCCCTTCGAGGCGATCAACCATGCCCTGACCGTCGTCTCCACCGGCGGCTTCGGCACGCGGGCGGATTCCATCGCGGGCTTCGGCAGCCCGGCCATCGAATGGGCCATCATCGCTTTCATGCTGGTGGGGGCCATGAACTTCACCCTCCATTTCCGCATGCTGACCCGCTCCGGCAGCCGCCTGGGCTACTTCCGTGACCTGGAATGGCTGTGGTTCATGTCGGCGGTGGGGCTGGCATGCCTGGCGATGGTGGCATACCTGTTCTTCAGGCAGGGCTACGCCCTGCCCGAGGCGCTCACCAAGGGCGCCTTCCAGGTGGTGGCCATCATCACCACCACGGGCTACGTGTCCGACGACTATGCGCGGTGGGGGGCCTTTCCCCAAATCCTGCTGCTGCTGCTGATGATGAGCGGCGGCTGCGCGGGCAGCACCAGCGGCGGCATCAAGTGGGTGCGCATCCTGCTGGTGTTCAAGAACATCCGCCTGCAACTGCTCAAGCTGATGCATCCCCATGTGGTCGTGCAGGTGAAGCTGAACCACGCGCTGGTGACCAAGGAAATCCAGAGCAACATCTACACTTTCCTGTTTCTGTTCTTCAGCACCCTGGCCGGCCTGACCGTGCTGATCTCCCTGGACGGCCATTCCCTGCTCACCTCCCTGGGCGCGGCCGCCTCCGCCCTGGGCAACATCGGCCCGGGCCTGGGCGCGGTGGGCCCGGTGGAAAATTACGCCGGCCTGTCCGCCTATGCGAAGTGGGTGTTCATCGCCGGCATGCTGCTGGGCCGGCT
>CBDUSX010000295.1:0-4043 GCA_965369935.1 uncultured bacterium | reverse complement strand
GGTTCTAATCCTCGAAGGAGGATGGCAGCAGGTTGAAGGGCAGGAGCTTGATGAGCACGGGAAGGATGATGGCGCCGCCGGGCAGAGCGAACACGGCCAGGGCGGGAATGGTTTTCAGGATATCGGTCAACTGATCCTGCACCTTCTGTTTTTCCTCCTTGCTGAGCTGGGTGCTGGTGGCTTTCATGAGCAGATTGTACAACTCGTGGGTTTCCTTGATCTCGTTGACGATGCCGTCGAGATTCTTGCGCACCAGCCGCCCGGCGCGTTCCTGAAAGCGCTTCCGCATGCCGAACAACTGGGAGCGGTCCTTGAGATATTGCAGCTTGTCGTCCTTGCCGATCAGGAACAGTTCCAGCACCGCCAGGCTTTGCTCCATCTCCTCCTTCCACAGGCCCAGTTTGTCCACGATGCGCGCGACAAATTCCTGCTCGCTGTCGGTAAACTCCTCGTCCACAATAACGGTCATCAACACCAATTCCAGGAAGTAGCGGCGCACGATCCATGGCGTTTCGGGAATCTCCACCTCGGACATGGGCAGCTTGGAATCCAGACATTCTACAAGCTCGTTCCGTGTTTCCTTGGGCAGGCCGGAAGAATTCATGAAATGCATGATCAGCCGCCGCTCGATGGGCTGAATGATGCCATCGGAAAAGCCCGCGGCGATCAGCAGCTTGATCAAGGTCTCGCGCCACTGCGTCTGCGTGTCGTACAGGGCCTGCAATTCCTCCTCTGGGCTTTCCGGATCGGTCAGCACCTTGCGCTGCCAGAGCAGGCAACAATACAGGTCGAGAAAGAGGAAGCTGTTGTAGAACAACTCCGGGCGGTAGATAAAGATGGAACCGCGGGTGATGCGGCGCGAGAGTTCTTTTTCGAAGAGCTTGCCCCGTCCGCCCCCACTGCGGGAGAATAGGGCGGACTTGCTCCATTTGTCCGGGTCATCGGCCAGAACCGCCGGGTCCTTGAGGAAATAGCTCATCGCCACCGCCAGCACGGGCGTAAAGCGATCCTTTTCTTCGACCAGGTCCTTCAGCATGAAGTGGCGGTCCGCAATCAGACAGCCGAACAGGGCCTCCAGGTACACCATGAACACCCGGTCCACGGAATCGAAATAGCGGCTTTTCGGATAGGTTTCCTGCGGAAACGGCGTGTCCAGCAGACTTCCGTAAAGCAGCCCGGTGGGTTGGAGAAAATAGTAGACCGCTTGCTCCAGATCGTTGTGGACGGAAGGATCGTCCACCACCCTGACCCCGAAGGAAGGCAGGGAAACCGGCAAGGGATTTTCGGAGCGGAAGTCTATATACTTTTTGAACCAGCCGCCGCGATTGAAATTCATATCCGATTGGCCAAGTAAAGAATCACCCCCAACGAATTCAATACCCGAATTTTCTTTCGGTCACAATTTCAAGACCGCAATCTATCCCTACCACAAAAACAAACTTCGTAAATCACCCTGGCTTTGGAAACAGTCCCGCCCGCGAATCCGATGGCATCCGCAGCACGTCACACACCTTATCAACGTTTTCTGGAGCGGTTGAGCGCCCGGGAAAGGTATGAGCCCACCGTCCGCAGCCGCGGCAAGGAAAAGCTGGCGGGCATCCTGAGCCTGCTGGGGCGGTTGGGCCATCCCGAGCGCGCCTTCCGGGTGGTGCATGTGGCCGGCACGAACGGAAAGGGCATGACCGCCGCCATGGTGGCGCGGCTGCTTGCCGCGGAGGGCATGCGTGTGGGGGTGTATGCCTCGCCGCACGTGCTGGACATCCGTGAGCGCATTTCCATTGCCGGCCGTCCCATCGCCAAACGGGAATTCCGGGAGGCCGGGGAGGCGGTGCTGGATGCCGCCGCGGCGCTGGAGGCGCGGCAAGAGGCGGCTGACCTGTCCTACTTCGACCTGCTGACCGCGATGGGCTTCCTGGCCTTTCAGCGTGGCGGCGTGGAGTGGGGCGTGCTGGAAGTGGGCCTGGGCGGCTTCTCCGATGCCACCAACACCACGGACAAGGAACTGTGCATCCTGACGCGGCTCGGGCTGGACCACATGGCCGTGCTGGGGACGAACCTGCGCGAGATCGCCGAGCAGAAGCTGGGCATCCTGCGGCCCGGCGTTCCCATCATCGTGGCGCCGCAACCGGAAGCGCTGCGCCCCTGGCTGGCCGGGCGCATCCGTGAGTTGGGCGGCGCTCCGGTGTTCGTGGAGCCTCCTGCATGCCGGCACCCGCCCCGAGCCCGAAAGGCCGCTGGGGCGCCGCCCTGGCCCAACGGCCGCATCCCCGCGCCCAGGCTGGCCTGCGCAGCCACGGCCCTGGCGGCGGCCGAGGCGCTGCTGGGCCCGGCGCGGGGAGCGGCGCTGCGGGCCAGGTGGCGCAGGGCGCTGCACACGCCCCTGCCCGGGCGGCTGGAATATCGGGAGCGCCTCGCCGTGAAGGGCCATCAGGGTCCACCCTTCCGCGCCGCGGTGCTGGACGGGGGCCACAACGAGTCCGCCTTGCAGGCCCTGGCCGATCAACTGAAACTGTGGGATGTTACGGGCTACACCCTGATCTTCGGAATGCAGAGGGACAAGCTGTCGGCGCCGGTTCACGCGCCCCTGCGCAAGCTGTTCGGAGGGGCACGGCAGATCGTCACCATGGCGCCCCAGACCCCGCGTGCGCCCACCACGGAGGAATTGCGGCTGTTCGTCCGGGAGGTCATGGCCGGGGCGCGTCCGCCGCCCCTGGCGAGTTGCGCGAATCCCCGCGAGGCGCTGCTGGAAGCCGCCCGCCGGCCCGAGCGGCCCCTGGTCGTCTCCGGCTCCTTCTGGATGCTGGGCGATCTGATGGCGCACCTGGAACCCGTGGGGCGGCGGGGAGGCCGTCCGCGCAAACCGGCAGGAAACAAAATTGGCCGGAGAGAAACCTCATGACCGAGACATTCCGGATCGCCGTCCCCGACGAGGTGCTCGGGGATTTGCAGGCCCGCCTGGAACGCACCCGCTGGCCCGACCACATTCCCGCCTATGGCTGGGAGCAGGGCACGGAGGTGGCCTATCTGCGCGAGCTCCTGGACTATTGGCGCACAAAATACGACTGGCGCCGGCACGAGACGGAGTTGAACGGCTTCGCCCAGTTCAGGGCGCCGCTTTCCCACGGCAAGGTGCACTTCATCCATCAGCGCTCCCCCCATCCGCAAGCCAGGCCCCTGCTGTTGCTCCACGGCTGGCCGGGTTCGGTGTACGAGTTTCACAAGCTGATTCCCCTGCTGACCCGCCCCGAGGAACATGGCGGAGAGGCCTCCGGGGCCTTTCACGTGGTGGCCCCCTCCCTGCCCGGCTACGGATTTTCCGATGCGCCGGCGGAGCCGGGCTTTTCCCCCCGCCGGCTGGCCGGGGTGATGCACGAGCTGATGCACGAGGTGCTGGCCTATCCCCGTTACTTCGTGCAGGGCGGGGACTGGGGGGCGGTCATCGCATCGTGGCTGGGCTATGACCACCATCCGGAGGTGGCGGGCATCCACCTGAACATGATGGGCCTGCCGGCCCGGCCCGGCCCGGAAGACCCTCCCTTGAGCGATGAAGAGAAGGCCTTCCTGGCCCGGGCGGGCAAGATGATGAAGGAGGACATGGCCTACATGGCCATCCAGGGCACGCGCCCCCAGAGCCTGGGCTACGGGCTGCACGACTCGCCGGTGGGCCTGGCAGGCTGGCTGGTGGAAAAGTTCCGCGCCTGGACGGACTGCGGCGGTGAGCTGGAGCGTAGCGTGAGCAAGGACGAGTTGCTGACCAACATCATGATCTACTGGGTCACGGGCACCATCACCTCGTCCATGCGGCTTTACTATGAATACCGCCACACGAAAGAGGCGCTGCCGCCCGGCGCCCGCCTGGTCTGTCCCGCCGGCTTCGCCAACTTTCCCGGCGAAATCTTCAACCCCCCGCGCTCCTGGGTGGAGCGAAGCTACAACGTCCAGCGCTGGACGGACATGGAGACGGGCGGGCACTTCGCCGCCCTGGAAGCGCCGGAAGCCCTGGCCGGAGACATCCGCGCCTTCTTCGCCTCCATCACCCTGTA
>CBDUSX010000294.1:0-4044 GCA_965369935.1 uncultured bacterium | reverse complement strand
TGCGCCTCTGCGTGAGGCATGCAGTGGCGAGGCGCCCGCTACTCCTCCTCGTCGGGAGAGAAGGCCAGGCTCATTGGCAAGGCCGGGGGCATTGCAGGGCCTTCACGCAGGGTGCGGAGCCGCTCCTGCTCGTGCAGGGCGCGGAACACGCCGCGCGTGATGCCGGATTCGTAGCGCATCAGGGTGGCGAAGGCATTGGCGCCCCGGCGGGCCGTGGAGCGGAAAATCCAGCCGGGGCCCTTGCCCGCGTCGTAGGCGGCAATCTCCGGCTTGTCGAACATCTCCGCCTCCACCCGCAGCAGCCGGTTCAGGCGCCAGATGCCCGCGGCGACGCGGCGGGCCAGGAAGGTCTCCACCTCCCCCTCGGGCCGCAGCTCGAAATGCACCTCCCTTTGCATGTGGGCGAACGTCTCCTCGTCCTCGTCGGCCAGCAGCATGTCCCGCGAGCTCAGCCCGTGCTTGAGGGCGTTGCGGGCTGCCTTGGCCTTGCCTCCGGGAGTGCGGGGGCCGGTGGAGCGCAGGGCGTTGCGCCGGTTGGCGGTCAGTTGCTTATCCGTAGCCATCACAATCCTTTCACTTCGTTGAAACATTTGGGTGGTATGGGCGATGGAAAGCTCTATTATACCTTCTTACGCGGCGCGGCAGGCCCGCGGGGCCGCATCCGGCGCGCATTGGCCGGGGTTGGCGGCTCTTTTTTTGCCTCACCCCCTGGCCCCCTCTCCACCAAGTGGAGAGGGGAAGGCCTGTCCCGGTTTTGTGCTGAGCTTGTGAAGGGCGCGGTAGATGGGTAAATTTGAAACTGCCTGTAGACCTCAACGAATCGTTCGCTTCTTCCGGCAAGGCAAGCCATGTCCCAAATCAAAGCGCGGGAAAAGGCTCACCACTACGAGGTGACAACGGTCTGGAACGGCGAGACGGCCGGGCCGACCCACGACTACCGCTCCTACTCGCGGGAGCACCGTGTCGAGATGGAGGGCAAGGCGCCTTTGAGCATGTCGGCCGATGCGGCCTTCCGGGGGGATGCATCCCTCCACAACCCCGAGGACCTGCTGGTGGCCTCTCTGTCCGCCTGCCATTTGCTGTGGTACCTGCACCTGTGCGCCGAGGGCGGGGTGGAGGTGCTGCATTACGAGGACCGGGCCTCGGGCGTGATGACCGAGGCGGCCGGGGCCGGACGCTTCAGCGAAGTTGTTTTGCGGCCCCGCGTGACCATCGGCCCCGCCAGCGACGAGGCGGCGGCCCTGGCCCTGCATGACCGGGCCCACCGGGAGTGCTTCATCGCCAACTCGGTCAACTTTCCCGTCCGCCACGAGCCCACCATCCTGCGGGCCGGGCCGTAAGCTTTAATCGCAGATTTATTAAGATGCTGCACGGCGGGAGGAGCCTCGCGGGACACGCCAGCTCAGTGGCTCCGCCTGCCCTTCGCTCCGCCCGGGACGCCGGGCCTTTGCCGGGATTTCCCCCCCTTTTGCCGGAAGTTTCCGTGGCCCGCTAGGCGTTGTCCCCACGGCCACCCGTAATCAGGCGCGCGCCGCGCTTGCGGGTGAAGTAGTTCCAGCCCCACTGAAACAGCACCACCACCTTGTTGTCGAATTCGATCAGATAACTGATGTGAATGAACAGCCAGATCAGCCAGGCGAGGGTTCCGCTGATCCGCAACCTGCCCAGCTCCCCCACGGCCATTTTGCGTCCGATGACGGCGAGATTGCCTCTGTGCCGGTAGCGGAACGGCTTGACCGGCTTGCCTTTCAGGCGGGCCAAAATGGCGGCGGCGGCGTAGCTGCCCTGCTGCATGGCGACCGGCGCCAGACCCGGCAGGGCATTGCCCTCCCCGTCCTTGCAATGCGCCAGATCGCCAATGACGAATAACTCGGGGTGGTGGGGCACCGTCAAATCCGGCTGCACGAGAACTCTCCCCGCCGGGTCCGGCTTTTCTCCCGTGGCCTCGCATAGAACCGCGCCCAGGGGGGAGGCTTTGACCCCCGCGGCCCAAACGATCACTCCGGCGCGCAGGACTTTCGTCTTGCCCTTGTGGGCCAGTGTGAGCGCATCTTCTTCAATCCGGGTGACAAGGGATTCGGTGCGCACCGTGACGCCCATTCGGACGAGGCGCCGTTGCGCCAGACCGGACAGGCTCTCGTGGAACGCGGGCAGAATCCTGTCGGAGCCCTCGACCAGGACGATCTCGGCCTTCGCCGGGTCGATGCGCCGGAAGTCTTCCTTGAGCGTCGCATGACACAACTCGGCGATGGCCCCGGCCAGTTCCACCCCGGTCGGTCCGCCACCGATCAGCACGAATGTCATCCAGGCGCGGCGCATGCGCGGGTCCCCTTCCCGTTCCGCGGCTTCGAACGCCATGAACACGCGCTGCCGGATATCCAGCGCTTCCTCCAGGGTCTTGAGACCGGGAGCGGTCTTCGCCCATTCGTCGTGGCCAAAGTAGTGGTGATTCACGCCGGTGGCGATAATGGCCGAATCGTAGGGCACCTCCCCTTGGGAGAGCACGATCCGCCTTCCACGCACGTCAATACCGGTGGCTTCCGCCAACAGGGTATGCACGTTCTTGTGGGGATTGAGGACGGCCCGTAGCGGTGAGGCAATATCGCTGGGAGCCAGCCCGCCGGTGGCGACCTGATAGAGAAGGGGTTGGAACAGATGGAAATTCCGCTTGTCTATCAGGGTCACGTCCACGTCCCGGCCGCCCAGCTGTTGGGCGGCGTAGAGGCCCCCGAACCCTCCGCCCAGGATCACAACGCGGTGACGTCCTCTTCCTTGCGTGGCCACGGTGTTTCAGCCGGCCTCGAAAAGCGGATTGGGGGTTCGGCCGGCCAGGGAGGCCGGCGGCGATCCGCTCCCAATTCCCCCATCGCCTCGTGGAGGCGCCCCTGGGAAATCGGCAGCAGGGAAAACTAGAGGGGAATAATCACGAACTTGCGGCTGGCCAGTTCCAGGTTGTCCTGAAGCTGGTTGACCTGCATGATTCTATGCGCCTCGGCCTGGAAGCGGCTGGCCAGTTCCTGCACCGTGTCCGCGGCCGCCACCTGATGCAGCATCCAGTCGCGCGGCACGGAGGCGAAGCCCACCAGCATGCTGTTCACCAGCTTGCGGGTGCCGGGGGGAATGCGCAGCAGATAGAAGAAATTCCCCGGGGGAATCTCCTGGCGGATCAACTCCGGATTGAGCTCGAACAGGGACTGCTCGTTGATCTCCAGGTGCTGGGCCAGCACCGCCAGCGAAAATCCGGCGGTGACCTTGATCCGCTCGAACACCACCCGCGGCTGGAACCTGATCTTGTTGAATCCGAAGGCGTCCAGATTGCGGACGATCAGCGCCGCCGCCAGGAAGGCCGGCACGTAATTGCGGGTCTCGTCGGGCAGCTCGTCCAGCGCCCAGAAGTGGGTGGGGCGCCCGGCCTTGCGGTTGACCCGCCTGGCCCAGCGCACCGTGCCCGCTCCCGAATTGTAGGCCGCCAGGGCCAACTCCCAGTCGTTGAATTTCCGGTGCAGCTGTTTCAGGTACAGGGCCGCGGCCCGGGTGCTCCGCATGGGGTCCATCCGCTTGTCGAACCAGTCGTTGGAATCCAGCTTGAAGCGCCGGCCGGTCTCCCGGGTGAATTGCCACACCCCCGCGGCCATGGCCGGGGAGACGGCGTTTTCCACGTACCCGCTTTCGATCAGCGGGAGGTAGGCCAGTTCCAGGGGCATTCCGGCCCTACGGAACACTTCCCTGAATTCGTCCAGGTACCTGGTGGAACGGGCGATGGCCCCTTCCAGCCCCCGCCGGCGGGTCTTCTGAAAATAATCGATGTACTGCCCCACCTGCTCCAGCGCATAGGGTGGGAGCCGCTTGTGCAGTTCCGCCAGGGAAAACGGGCTGGGCCCGGGCGCCAGCGCCTGGCGCGCCTCCGCGTCCCGCAGCACCTCCGGCGGCTTGCTGCCTGCCGTGAGCTGAAAGGCCAACAGCGCCGCCAGCCCCGTCAGCACCACCAGCACGGCGGCGGGCAGCAGGGTGATCCGTGCGCCACGGGGTGCGGCGGCCCGGCGG
>CBDUSX010000293.1:0-4048 GCA_965369935.1 uncultured bacterium | reverse complement strand
AGCGGTGGCTGCGCGACTAACCCGAGATTCAGGCTGGAACCATGCCGGGCACAGAAGAACAACGCCCCGTGGCGGGGATGGTGGTGATCGGGAACGAAATCCTGACCGGCAAGGTCGCCGACTCCAACTCCCCTTTCCTGTGCAGGGAACTCAACTTCCTGGGGCTCGAGTTGGCGCGCATCACCACCATCGCGGACGACTTCGCCACCATCGGGCGGGTGGTGCGCGAATTCTCCGAAGCCTTCACCTGGGTTTTCACCAGCGGGGGCATCGGCCCCACCCACGACGACATCACCATTCAGGCCATCGCGGCGGGCTTCGGGGTCAAGGCGGAACGTCATCCCGCCCTGGAGGCCTCCCTGCGCGCCCACTACAAGGATAAGCTCACCGAGGACCACCTGCTGATGGCCCTGGTGCCGGAGGGCGCGGAGCTGATCGAAATCCCCGGCTGGTCCTTCCATCAGGTGCAGTTCAGGAACGTCTTCATCCTGCCCGGCGTGCCGCAACTGTTCCAGCACCGCTTCCACGCCCTCAAGGCGCGCTTCCAGGGCACGCCGGTGCTGCTGAAGGAGATTTACCTGAAGGCCGATGAGGGCACCATCGCCAGCGCCCTGCGCGAGGTGGCCGAGCGCCATCCCGAGGTGCTGATCGGCTCCTACCCGGATTTCAGAAGGAAGGATTTCTCGGTCAAGGTGACCCTGGAGGCGCGCAGCAACGAGGTGCTGGACGCCGCCATGGCTGAGATGCAAGACAGGCTGGAGGCTCTGCCCATCACCATCGTGCGGGTGGCCTGAGGGCCGACGCCCTGCCTGGCGCTCACTCCTTCCCCAGGTCCGCCGCCAGCATTTCTATTACGTCGTCCAGCTCGCGGGAGGCATCGCGCTCTTCGGGGGATTCCTTGCCCAGGCGCGTATTGGCCACGTCCCGGAACATGTCCGCCGCCCCCAGTTCGATGCGCGGGGTCAGGCCCAGCTGTTCGTAGGTGGCGGCGATCTCCTCCATCTCGCCCACGAACCGGTGGGCCTTGGGCGGCATGCCCGCCACGTTTCGCTCCGCCCAGCCCAGCAGCAGGGGCTGGCTGGTTTCGAATTCCTTGCGCAAGGCTCCTTCCAGGCCCATCAGCCGGGCGGCCAGCAGCACTTCGGTGGCCATGGCCGTGAAGCCCTTGGTCAGGCCCGCGTAGCACATCTTGAGCCCGGAGGCCTGGCCCACATCCGTCCCCACCACGGGCACGGCCAGCATCTCGCTTTCCAGCGCGGCCACCTCCGCGGCGTGCTCGCCGGAGACGTAAAGGCGCGTGACGCCCGGCTTGCGCGGGGGCGGGCCGATGATGCTGCCGTCCACGAAGCGGCCTCCCGCCCCGGTAATGATCTCCCCCACCTCCAGGGTGCTGGGGGGGGAGATGGCGTTGCAATCGGCGTAGAGCACCTCGGCGCCGGTGCCGCGGATGGCCGCCGCCACCTCCCGCGCCGCCTCGGCGGCCTGGGCCGGCACGAGGATGGAGAGCACCAGGTCCGCCGCTTCCACCAGCCCCGCCAGGGAGCCCACGTCTTCGATGCCGGCTTCGGAGGCCAGGCCCCTGGTGCGTTCGCTGCGCCCTTCCAGGGCGGCCACGACGCGCAGGCCGTTGTTTTGCAGCACCACCCCGATGGCCTGGCCCATCTCGCCGGGGCTGTGAATGCCTACGGTTGAAATCGTCATTACGCTTTGGCCTTTCCATATTGTGGCCGCTTGCCACGCGGCTACCGGTTGTTGAATACCGTGCAGCATCCCAGATTCAGCCCCGCTCTTTCAACCCCGCGCCGCATAATTTTTAGCGAATCTGCCCCGGGGCCGCCGGAAAAGCCGGGCGGGCACCCTCGATTTGCTTTATGGACAAGTTACTTTATGTACTGTAAGTTCAGCTACGGTTCGGACACCGCCTCGCCTCTCCCGTCCCGGGAGAGAACCAAACCTACAATCTAAAAGGGGATCGCCATGGGCGGAATAATAATCTTGTTGTATGGCGTGGTATGCTACGTCATCTTCTTCCTCACCTTTTTATATGCGATCGGGTTCGTGGAGCACATGATCGTTCCCAAGGCCATGGATACGGGCGAGGTCGGTGATGTGGGCATGTCCCTGCTGGTCAACGTCATCCTGCTGAGCATTTTCGCCGGCCAGCACGTGATCATGGCCCGGCAGGGCTTCAAGGCCAAGTGGACCAAGATCGTCCCTCCGGCGGCGGAGCGCAGCACCTACGTGCTGGCCTCCTCCCTGGCGCTGATCCTGTTGTTCGCGTACTGGCGGCCCATGATGGACACCATATGGTTGGTGGAAAACGAGACCGGCCGCACGGTGCTGATTGTCGTGTCGTTCGCGGGCTGGGGCCTGGTGCTGCTGAGCACGTTCCTGATCAACCATTTCGAGCTTTTCGGGCTGGCCCAGACCTGGCGGCGCTTCAAGGGCCAGAGGGAGGCGCCGCCCAAATTCGTGACACCCATGTTCTATAAATACGTCCGGCATCCCCTGTACCTGGGATTCCTGATCGCCTTCTGGTCCACGCCGGACATGACCACGGGGCATCTGTTGTTCGCCGGCCTGAGCACGGGACTGATCTTTGTCGGGATGCTGCTCGAGGAGCGCGACATGGTGGGATTCTTCGGGGCGGAATACGAGAACTACAAGCGCAAGGTCTCCATGATCTTCCCCATGCCTCCGAAGAAGTAAAACCGAAGAAGTTAGATGCGAGCCTGTGGCATGAGCCCGCCCGGCCGGGCCCATGCCGCGGAACGAAGCGGCAGATTGACAGACAAGCCATGGCCCTGGAAATGCGGGACAGCTGCGAAAAATGCCAGGCGGAACTGGGCTGGGACGCCGCCGCGTTCATTTGCAGCTTCGAGTGCACCTTCTGCCCCGCCTGCACGCAGGGGATGGAGTTGATCTGCCCCAACTGCGGCGGCGAGTTGATTTCCCGTCCCTTGCGCGAGTCAGGGGGCGTTGCCCCCTGACAACCCCCAGCTGGGGCCGAAGGCCCCTGCACCCCCTACTTCTTGTTCTGGAAGCGGATTTCCGTGCCCATGTTTTCCTCCAGCACACGCAGCATGGCCGACACGTCCTGGGGTCCGTGGCCCTTGGCGATGGACTGGCGGAACTGATTGATCAGCAGGCTGCCCATGCTCAACGGCGTGCCCAGTTCTTCCCCCAGTTGCAGGGCCAGCCGCAGGTCCTTGTGGGCCAGGTCCAGGGCGAAGGTGGGGGAATAGTTGCCGGCCAGCACGGCGCTCTCGATTTTGCCCAGGGATTTGCTCTGGCCGCTGCTGGTATTGACCACCGCCAGCAGCACCTCGGGATCGATCCCCGCCTTGACGCCCATCATGAAGCCCTCCCCGGCGGCGTAAAGATTGATGAAGCTGATCATGTTGTTGATCAGCTTCACCGTGCAGCCGGCGCCGTGGCCGCCCACGTGGAAAATGTTGGCCCCGATGCACTGGAAGAGCGGCTCCACCTTGTCGAAGACCTCCTTATCGCCTCCCACCATCACGGCCACCGTGCCTGCTTCGGCGCCCGTCGTACCGCCGCTCACCGGCGCATCCAGCATGGCGATGCCGCGCTTGGCCAGTTCGGCGGCCAGGGCGCGCGCCTCCGAGGGGGCGTTGGTGCTCAGGTCCACGTAGATCGTCTGCTCGTCGGCTCCCTCGGCCACGCCGTCGGAGCCCAGCACCGCCTCGCGGATTTCCACCGGCCCGGGCAGGGAGGTGAACACCACCTCCGACTCGGCGGCCACCTCCTTCGCGGAGCCCGCGCTCTCTGCCCCCAGGGCGGTGATGGCGTCCCTGGCCTTGGAATTCAGGTCGTGCACGGTGACCTGGTGGTCGTGCTTGACCAGGTTGCGGCACATGGGGCCGCCCATATTGCCCACTCCGATAAATCCGACTTTCATGGCTGTCCTTTGCGGTAAGTTGCCCTGCACGGGATGGCGGGCCCCCGCCGTCCCCAGGCCCGGATGAATGCTTCAGAATGGTAGTGCTATACCGCAGTTGCGCCAGGGAGGAAACTCCGCGCCCTA
>CBDUSX010000292.1:0-4062 GCA_965369935.1 uncultured bacterium | reverse complement strand
GCTTGCTGGCCCTGGACGGCGTGGAAAATCCCCACAACCTGGGGGCCATCCTGCGCACCTGCGCATTCTTCGGGGTGGAAGGGCTGCTGGCCGGGGGCGTGGCGGCCGGAAGCAAGGTGAACAGCGCCGCCCTGCGGGTGGCGGAAGGGGGCGCGGAATACGTAAGGCTGCTCGCCGCGCCGGAACTGGCCCCTGTGCTGGAAGGGTTGCGGCGGGAGGGCCTGAGAGTGATCGGGCTGGAAACCGGGGCGGCCCCTCTGTCCGCCGCCGAAGCCGGGGAGGGCGGATGGGTGCTGGTGGCCGGCCACGAGCGCGACGGCCTCAGCCCCGCGGTGCGGCGGGCCTGTGGCGCCGTGCATGCCATATTGGGGGCGGGGCGGCTGGACTCGCTCAACGTCTCCGTCGCGGTGGGGGTGGCCCTGGGCCAATTGCTGGGGGAGGGGCGGCCCACTCGCGGCCTGTCTCCGCCCGCCGGCGGCAAGCAACCCGGCGGGAAGGGGCGTGGGGGCAAGCGGAAAAGTTGATGAGGGCAGGCTATGGCTCAGTTGCAGATGGCCTTCAGGGCGGCCCATTCCTTCTTGCTCATGGCGTCGCCGCGCCCCTTGGCAACAGCCTTGATCTGGGCGACACGTTCCTTGTAGAGGGGGTGGGTGGAGAACATGGCCGGCAGGCCCTCCCCGCCTCCTTCGTCGCCCTGGACGCGCTGGAAGAATGAGATCAGCCCGTCGCCGCGGATGTCCGCGTCGTTGAGCAGCATGGAGCCGATGCGGTCCGCGTCCAACTCGTCGGAACGGGAAAAGGAGAGCAGCACCAGTATCTGGCCGAACTGCCCCGCGGCTTCGTCCAGCACGGTCATGTCCCCCATCAGCGCGCCGGTGAGTAAATTCAGCCCGGTGGCCCGCAGCAGTCCCTGCATGGGATGGCGCTCCACCGCATGGGCGATTTCATGGGCCAGCACCCCGGCCACCTCCTCGGGCGTCTCGGCGGTCTGGAGCAGTCCATCCAGGAGAATGATCTTGCCACCCGGCGCGGCGAAGGCGTTCACCCAATCCTGCCCGCTCACCCGCACTTCCATCGGATAGGCCTGCTCCAGCCCGGCGGTGAGGCGTTGGGTGAGCCTTTCCAGGGCCGCGGAGCCCGCGGGCGCCTCGCAGAACTTCTCGCCCGCCGTGACCTGTCCGATCACCTTGTTGCCCAGCGCCTGGGCCCAGCGGGCCGGCACCAGCGAGGCCAGCGGCCCCGCCAGCCGGGGCAGAACCAGCGCGAGCGCGGTCACCACCAGCGCCAGGGCCAGGGCCGCGCCCAGCCCGGTGAGCAGCCTGGGGCGCAGCAGGCGGTGGCTGCGGAAGCGCCGCGCGCTACGGGATTCCAGTTCGGCGAGGATGGCCCCGTCCTCCAGCGCCAGCATGGCGTTACCCCGGTAGACGTGATGCAGGCGCACCGGCTCGTTGCCCCAGACCTCCTCCAGCAGTTCCAGCCCTTCGTAGGACCAGGTTTCCAGCAATTCGCCGTCCGCGCCGAAGATGCGCAGGCTGTCGCCGCCCAACTGCACGCCGGCCGGGCGCCGCACGGCGGTCTTGCCGTCTGAATAATGTCCCTCGTAGCGCATGGGTGTCTCAGATGCCTCCCAGGTCCAGGGCTTCGGCCAGACCCTCTCCCGAGCGCGGCACGGCATGGGCGCCCTGGGAAATGGAGGCGAAGTCAAGCTCGCCCACCAGCTTGAGGTGGGTGGCCGCGAAGCGGGCCGTGCGCACCACCACCCACGGATAGGCGAGTCCCAGGGTGAGCGTCATCAGCACGGTGTTGCTGAACGAGAGCAAGATATAGCGCGTGGTGCCGAAGTCCGCGCGGAAGCGCACGCCGGCCAGGGCGATGTTGGCCGCGTAGTAGCGGAACTCCCCGGCCCGGTACCACAGCCACAGCACCATCAGGCCCACCAGAGCGGCCCAGGGAGCGATGGCCGGCAGGCCCACCAGGATCCAGTTGACCATGTCGTTCTCCGAGTCCCCCCCAAAGCCCACCACAGCGAACAGAATGATATAGAAAACCCCCAGTCCGATTATGACGGCGAGGCACAACGCCAGGAACAGGAAAAACCGCCGGAACATTCCCCGCCCGGTGCCCGTGTAGGTGACCTGCCGGTCGCCGTACCAGATGTTGCGCAGAATATGGGCCGTCAGGTTGTTGCGCATGAAGGGCAGGTAGAGCCCGCTGGTGAGAATCAACATCAAGCTGTAGAGCAGCATCCTCCGGCCGTGGGCCAGGGCCGAGCCGGAGAGCCCGAAGCGGATGCTGCGCCAGCGGGTGCGGCTGAGCAGGTAGCGGCGCGAACTGAACCGCGCCAGCCCGGTGAGGAAAATCAGCGCCGTGTAACCCGTCAAGCTGATCAGCACGATCAGGCCCACATTGTCCATCACCTCCTTGAGCACGCTCCACAGCACGAAAAACGGAATCAGCACCGCCATGGCGATGGCGAAGCCGCGCGCCAGATCGGCGCCCCGCCCGATGTATTCGAACCGCTCCCCGGCGAAGCTGGTGCGGCTCCAGACGTAGCGCCGCACGCGGGTCTTGCCCCAGAAGTGGTAGATACCCACGGTGAGCACCTTCAGCAGCAGATTGACCTGGGCTATGGAGAACAGCTCCACCGCGCTGCCGAAATGCCCCAGCCGCTGGGAGGAGGTCTCATCGGGCGCGGGGCCCTGCGCGGACCGCGGGGCGGCCGCGGTGTGTTGATTCACTGCCTGCATCGCTTGTTCCATCACCCGCCTCGCTCCATCGTCGGCATTGACCGGCCGGGCGTCCTGTGGGGCGGCCCATCCTCTGTCAAATACCTCCCAGGTCCAGAACTTCCGCCAGGCCTTCTCCTGATTTCTGCACGTCCAAGGGGCTTTGGCCGATGCTGGCGAAGTCCAACTCCCCCTCGACGTGCAGGTGCTCGCAAATGAAGCGCGTGCTGCGCACCACCACCCAGGGATAGGCCAGACCCAGGGTGATCACCGACACCACCACATTGCTGATCCAAAGCCAGATAAACGGGATCGTCTCAAAATCCATCCGGAACCGCATGCCGGCAAGGGACGTATTGGCCACGTAGTAGCGGATTTCGCCCGCCCGAAACCACAGCCAGGCAATCGCCCATGGCAGGTAGATGAGCAGGCCAATCACAACACCTATTATCTGAAAGATTGAGCCTAATCCCCCTTGTTGGGCCTGTCCCGCGGTCATCAGTGCGACCTGAAGCGCGCCTATCGCAACGACTCCAACAATTCCGAACACGAACGACAAACCGACAAATCCCCAGAACCGCCTCACCAGACCGCCTCCCACGCCCTGGTATTTGAATTGCTGATCGCCGAACCACATATTGCTGATCAGATTTGCGGTGAGGTTGTTGCGCATGTAGGGCGTGTAGATCCCGAAGGTGATGCCGGTGAGGAGGGAATAGCCCAGATTCTTCATGCCATGGCCTTTCGCGGAGCCTGAGAGGGCGAAGCGGATGCCCCGCCAGCGGGTGCGGCTGAGCTTATAGCGCCGGGCGGAAAAACGGGCGAACCCTATCAGGAACAGCAGGAAGATATAGGCCGGCAAATTGAGCAACCCAAAAAGGGCGGGATATCTCAAAAACATTTCAGGGAAAAATTGCGCCGACCCAAAGATCAGTACCAGGGGCGCGAACACGACGAGGGCGAACCCGAAGCCCTTCAGCAGTTCAATCCCCCGCCCGGTGTACTCAAATCTTTCCCCCTGATAGCTGGTCTGGCTCCACACGTAGCGCCGCACCCGGGTCTTGGCCCAGAAGTGGTACACCCCCAGGGTGACCACTTTCAGCAGTAGATTGACCAGCGTGATGGCGAACAGTTCGCTGGCCTGTCCGAAGTGGCGGAACCTCCGCTCGGGCGCCGGCGCCCCCACCCCGCTTTCGGATACCTGAATCGCTTCTTCCATGTCCCCCTCCAAGTCCGGCCGTGTTCATTTTGCCAGGGCGAGGCGCGGTGGCGGCGCCCGCCTCCGGATATTTGCCCCTTTAATTTCTCCTTCCTTTTATCTGATACGGCGAAGCAC
>CBDUSX010000291.1:0-4087 GCA_965369935.1 uncultured bacterium | reverse complement strand
GTGCGGGCATGGAACCGCGCAGGCTTTCGATGACCAGCAACGCCAGCAGGCCGTATTGGAACGCGTGAGGCCGCGAGGCGGGGAAGTCCGTCCAATGGATGAGCAGCCCATAACCGCCGGCGATGGCCAGCAGCCCCAGCACCCGCAAAACGTCCAGGGGAAACAGGGCGCGCCTGGCGACGAACAGCACCAGCGCCGCCACGGTGATCATGAACAGGTTGATGACGAGGGAATAGCCCGCCCGGCCGGTCAGGGAATGAACCCAGTGCAGAAAATCCGGCAACACGCCCAGGGTGCCGAAAATGAAGGTCAGATAAGCCAGGGCGCCCAAGGCGTACAGGCGGTTGCGCGGGCTGGGAAAGATCGGGGACATGAAAGCCGTGGACGCTGGTGGCAAGGACGTATCGAGGTCCTAGACGACTGTCGTAAAAATGTAAATCCGATTTCTGGATACCGGGCCGGCGGAATGGGTCGCGCGGCTCAAGGACGGCCCAGCCTCCGGTAGAGCCAGCCGGAAAATCCGCCCAGGAACAGCCAGAACAGGGCGCTGGTGGCCAGGGACGCGATGATGAATTCCTGCGCCAGGGCTTCCGGCAATGCGGTGGGTGTCCCTTGCAGCGGATGCGGCGCGCCGGCGATGTGCGGCGCCACCGCCAGCAGCCCGCCCAGGGCGTTCAGCCACAGCCGGCGCGTGAACACCACCAGGGCCAGGCCCCCCGCCGCCGCCGCGACGGCTCCGGCCCACCAGAGTTGGCGCGTCCAGACCTCCACCGCCGGGGCGCCGGGCAACTCCGGGGGCAGCCCAAAGGCCGGCGCCAGGACGAACACGCCATAGCCCGCCAGCCCCCACAGCAGCCCCGTCTTGAGGGAGGCCTCCCGGCCGTGGACCGCGTAGGCCGCGGCCAGCAGCAGGGCGAAGCCCACGCCCAGCATCATGTTGGCCCCCGCGGTGCGGGCGATGCGGCTGATCTCCGCCTGGGGCGCTGCTTCCTCCGCCGGGGCGGCGCCACCGTGCTCGTAGATTTCCGCCTCCAGGATGAGCGGTATCACCCGCACCTGCTGGGCCAGCGAGGCCACCAGCCCCGCCGCCAGTCCGGCGGCGATTCCGGTAAGCAGCAGTTTTTTTAGCATGGGCGTTGGGGGGGGGTTAGTGGCAGGGCAGGCCGGCGGCATGCCGTGCGTCGTGAGCGGCATCGTGCAGCGCGGCCGGCTGGGCCAGTCCGGTGGCGTAAAGGACAGTCATCCCCAGCATGACCGCCAGGGCCGCGGCCAGCAGGGTCTTGCTCCGCTCCGCGCCGGGCGCGGCGGCGGCGCGAACGTGTGCGGAATGGGTCATGGTTTCTCCCGCTTGCTGAATGTTGCGCCGTCCATCTAGATGATCTTCGGCAATCGGCAACCCATCATCATGGCTTCCCGGCCCGCTGTCAAGCGCGCCGGGCGCCGGGTTGATGCGGTCCAGGCGCGCCACCCTACGGTCCGTGGCAGCGCCCTAGAGGTGGGCTTTCAGGAACGTCAGGGCGCGGCCGATGGCGTCGCCGGTGGCCGCCGCGTCGTACACGTCCGCGCGTGTCTCGTTCACGAAGCCATGCTGGGCGTCGTAGCGGAAAAGCTCGTGGTTCACCCCGCCCGCCTTCAAGTCCGCCTCCAGGGCGTTGACGGCGTCCGGCGTGCACCAGTCGTCCGTATTGGCAAAGTGGCCTTGCAGGGGCACGGCGATTTTCTGCGGGTCGGCGGCATCCTTGGGGGGAATGCCGTAAAAGCACACGCCCGCGTCCATTTCGGGCACGTGCACCCCGGCCATGATGACCAGGGCGCCGCCCATGCAAAAGCCCATCACTGCGGCCTTCTGTCCGCCGGCCTTCAGGTGCTGCACCGCCCCCCGGATGTCCTGGTTGGTGGCGCCCCCCCAGTCCAGGCCGCTCATCATGTGGTTGGCCTCGTCCGGGTCCTGGGTCACGCGCCCCTTGTACAGATCTGGCACCAGGGCGCGATAGCCCTCCTGGGCGAATCGGTCGCCCACGCCCTTGATCTGTTCGTTGAGGCCCCACCATTCCTGGATCACCACCACCCCCGGAGCGCCGTCACCGGCGGCCGGGGTGGCCAGGTAGCCGGCGGCGGTGCCGCCGTCCGGGCAGTTGAACTGGATCATCTCTCCCATCTTGCGCTCCTGCTCAAAAGGTCGAAATTTCCACCTCCTTGGAGGTGATGAATTCCAGCAGGGCGGGGATGCCCTGCTCGGTTTGTTCAATGCCGCGCTTGATGGCGGGCACGATCTCGTCCGGTTCGGTGATGCGCTCCCCGTAGCCGCCGAAGGCCTTGGCCATGTCGGCGTAATTGCCGGAAATGTCCGTGCTGCGGTACTTTTCCGTGGAGACGGGCATTACCTTGAGTTCGATGGCCATGGAGAAGTTGTTGAGCAGCACGGAGAGAATGGGGATGCGCTCCCGCACGGCGGTTTCGAAATCCATCCCGGTAAAGCCGATCGCCGCATCCCCCCACACGTTGATGCACAGCTTGTCCGGCCGGGCCAGCTTGGCGCCCATGGCCAGCCCCAGCCCGTAGCCCAACTGGGTGGTCTTGCCCCAGCCGATGTAGCTGAGCGGCGTCTCCGGCTCCCAGAAAGGAGAAATCTGGTCGCGGGGGCTGCCCGCGTCGTGGGTGATGATGGTGTTCGGGCGGTCTACCGTGTTGTGCAGGTCCCACAGCACCCGGTATGGGCTCAAGGGGGTTTCTCCACTGGTCAGCTTGGGATTCCATTCGGCCAGCCATTCGGCCTTGTGCTTTGCGATCTCCGCGGCCACTTCCGTGGCGTCACGGGATTTGTCTCCCAGCAGTTTCCGGGTCTCGGCCACCAGCGCTTCCAGGGTCAGCCGGGCGTCCCCGATCAATCCCAGGTCGGCGGTCACGTCCTTGTTGATGTCCGCGGGATCCAGGGTGGCGTGTACGATCTTCTTGCCCGCAGGCATCTTCACCCCGAAGTTGGTGGTGGTGAAGCTGCAGCCGATGCCGAAGATCAAGTCCGCGTTCTGCAGAAAATGGTGCAACTGGCCGGGAATGGCGCGGCCGCCGGAGCCCAGGGACAGGGGGTGGCTCTCCGGAAAGGCGCTCTTGCCCTGCAAACTGGTGGTCACCGGCGCGGCCAGCAGCTCGGCCAGCTCGCGCAGGGCCTCCCAGCCTTGCGCGTAGTGCACCCCCTGGCCGGCGTAAATGACCGGCCGCTGGGCGGCCACCAGCACCCGCGCGGCCTCGCTCACCGCCTCCGGGTCCGGCCCGGTGCGCAGGTGGGTGGAGGGCTGGTAGGCGATGGGTTCGTCCACCTCCTCGCGCAGCACGTCCACGGGGAATTCCACCAGCACCGGCCCCGGCCGCCCGTTGCGCACCTGGTTGAAGGCGCGGCGCATCGCGTCCGGGATGACGTTGGCCAGCGTCACCTGCTCGCAGGACTTGGTGACGTGCTGATAATTCAAGAGCGAACTGAAATTGGGCTGCACGTTGGTGATGTCGCGCCCGTAGCCCGCCGGCAGCACCAGGATGGGCACCGAATCCCCATAGGCCTGGGCCACGCCGCCGAAGGCGTTTTCCGAGCCCGGGCCGTGCTGCATGGCGAACACGCCTATCTTGCGGCCGGAATTGAGGCGGCTGAAGGCGTCGGCCATGTGCAGCCCGGTGCGCTCCTGGCGCACGATGATGGTGCGGATGTCCGCTTCCGCAGCGGCCTCGATGATGGGATTGACGGGGTAGCCAATCAGAAACTCTACGCCCTCCCGCTTCAGGATGTCTGCGACGGCGGCAGCGCCCTTCATGGCACCTCCTTTTAGGATGGTGGGTATTATCGGAATGGATGATAGCCGGAATGCGCCCACTTATCACGCCCGCCGGAGGCGTGTCAACGGAGCCTGCGTGGGGCCGCCGGCCGGTTCGAGCCGAATTCAAACGGCGTGGCCTCTTTCCGATAGGCCGCGGCCTTCGAGACGCCTGCCCGCCCGCAAGCGGCAGGCTCCTCAGGCACACGGCTATTTTGAATCCGCAGGGAAGCAGATCACTCTCACCCGCGTTCCTGAGGAAGGCGCTGCAAGCGCCTGTCTCG
>CBDUSX010000290.1:0-4097 GCA_965369935.1 uncultured bacterium | reverse complement strand
GCCAAGCCAGAATGATGATTGAATCTGCGCTCTCTATATCCTGCCGGAGCATACATTGAACAGCCAGTATTTCGAGTCCCTGTTCGCCGCGATCATGGAAAATGAGCGCTATCGCGGGGAATTGGTGGCCGCCAAGGAAGAGTTCGAGCCCATGGCGGGCCAGATGATGGAGTCCGACGAGAGCTTCGACGCCCGCATCAACGCCTTTCACAACTGGTACATCCTCGACCGGCTCATGACCGGCACCGGCATGACGCCGCTGCGGTATTATCTCGAATTCAACGCCAATGTCCTGTCGGAAGAAGTGGTGCAGGGCTACCGGGATCTTTATGACAACGTGCACTCCCTGTTCGAACTGCTCAAGTTCAACGGCGAGGCGGTCTACCTGCGGGACTTGATAAGCCGGAAAAAGTACGTGGTCGAGGGCGCGCGGCAGCTGGACTCCCTGGAGCGGGGCGACCTGTTCAACACCCGCGTATTCAGGCACGGTAAAAAATCCTACCTCACCAACTACCTGCTCATCCATCCCGCCGGAGTCGCCAGGATTATCAGGGCCGAGGCCAAAAAAGTTCGGAAAGCCAAGGAAGACCCCAAGCCGTTCCTGCTCCGCCTGCTCTTTTTCCACAGCCGCTGGGAGCAGTTCACTCAGATGGACGAGGACAAAATCTACCGCTTCCAGGCCCCCGCCCATGAGCAGCCAGCGGTTTCAGGTTGACGGCATCCACGTAGAAGCGGCCCTGCCCGACGGTGGGGAGCAGGCCTCCCGGCCGCCGCTGCTGCTGGTGCATGGCGCGGGGCACGGCGCCTGGTGCTGGGAGAAGTGGATGGGCGTGCTGCCGGGCAGGGGCTGGGCCTGCCACGCCCTTTCCCTGCGCAACCATCCCGGTTCGGACCCCGTTGATGACGAGACTTTCCGCACCCGGCTCAGGGTTTCCGATTACGCCGCCGACCTGCGCAAGGTGACGGCCCACATCGGGCGGCCCTGCGTGGCGATCGGCCACAGCCTGGGGGGCATCGTGGTGCAAAAATACCTCGCCGAGCAGACCGCCGCCGGCAAACCGGAGGCCGCCGCGGTGCTGCTCGCCTCCGCCCCGCCGGGCCAACTCGGGCCGATTCGCGACGCGCCCCTGCCCACGGACACGGCACACGAGATGGACCGCCAAACGGCTCGCGAGCGCTATTTTTACTCCGCCGACGAGGCGGTGTGGGGCCCGGCGGTGGAGCGGCTGGTGCCCGAATCCCCCTCGGTGATGAACGACTATTCCCTGGGCGATGGCTTGCCCATCGCGCCCGGCGATATCCCTTGTCCCACCCTGGTGGTGTCCGCCGAGCACGACAGGTCCGCCGCGCCCAGTGACGGCCGTATCGCCGAATACCTCGGCGCGGAGTTTTTCCTGGCCGAGGGCATCGGACACGACCTGATGCTCGACGAGGGCTGGGAGGCTGTGCTGGAGCGGGTGGAGGCTTGGCTGGCCGCCCTCTTCCCCGAAATGACTCCGCCCCGAAATGACTCCGTTCCCGCGGACTGACCCCTTTCCGTGCTTGTCCATGTTCCATAATCGGGCTCTGCTCACCCTGTGGGGCGGGGAGTTTACCTCGCGGGTGGCCGAGAGCTTCTTTCAGATCGCCCTGCTCTGGTACTTGCTGGAGGCGACCGGCTCCAGCCTGGCCACCGGCCTGGTGACCATGGTCAGCTTCCTGCCCGCCCTGGTGGTGGGGGCGTGGTGCGGGGTGCTGGTGGACCGCTGGAATTTCCGCCGCGTGCTGCTGGGGGCGAACCTGCTGCGGGCATTGCTGGCCCTGGCCATTCCGCTGTTCTTCCTGGCCCAGGCCCTGCCGGTGTGGATGGTGGGCCTGCTGGCATTCCTGCTCACGAGCGCCTCGGCCTTCTTCAATCCGGCGCGCGACGCCATGATTCCCCTGCTCACCGCGCCGGGCGGGCTGCTGGCCGCCAACTCCCTGGTGCAATCCGCCTGGCAGTTCTCCCTTTTGGTTGGGCCGTTCATGGCGGCCGTGGCCCTGCCCTTCATGCCCACGGTCTACCTGTTTGGGTTGGTGGCCCTGGCCTTTCTGGCCTCCCTGGCGGTGCTGCTCTTCCTGCGCCCTCCGGCGCGGGAGGGAGAGGCGGCCTCCCGTGGGGCCGCGGGCGCGTCCTTCGGCGCCGAGTTCCGCGCGGGGCTGGCGGCCCTGTGGCGGGACAGGCGGGTGTTCTGGATCTGGACGATCACCGTGCTCAACAACTTCTTCCTGATGGGCGCGGTGATCGTGGGCATGCCCTACTACGTCAAGAGCTACCTGGGGGGGACGGTCTCGGACTTTGCCCTGGTGGAAGGCACCTACGCCGGCGGGATGATCGTCTCCACCTGGATCATCGGGCGCTACGGCGGGCGGCTCGACCCGCTGCGGCTGCTGTTCTTCGGCATCATCTACGACGGGCTGACCTACCTGCCCCTGCTCTGGGTGACCACCGTGCCGGGCACCCTGCTGACCGTCTTCATCCACTCCTTCGGCATTCCCGTCATTACCATCTCGCGCCTCACGGCCCTGCACGAGATCGTGCCCCCCGCGGTGCAGGGGCGCATCTTCTCCTACTTTCACCTGGCCGTGGCGGGCATGACCGCCCTGTCCATCGGCGCGGTGGGCCTTGTGCTGACCTGGCTGCCGGCCAACCAACTCTTCGCGGCCATCGGACTGTTGGCCGCCTCCTGCGGTGTGTTCGGGCTGCTGCTGCCCGCCTTCCGCCGGAATTGAATGGAGGGCCGCGCCGTCCCCCTGCTCCCAGTCCTTTTCGATCACCGGCGCGCCTTTCGGTATCGAGGCGCTTTCTTCCCGCCCCTCTCGTTTCCTCTTGTTCTCGTTGCAATCCCGGGGGAAGCCATGTAGCGTTTTGCGCATATACTCCAACCGCTCCCATGCGCCCGGGCCCGCCGCTCCGCGGCCCCGGCGTGGCGCGGCCACGGGAAAGGCGCGCTCTCCGATGAAGTCCTATCACTGGTTTCTGATCATCGCCATCGGGGTGCTGGTCTACGTGTTCACCCGCAGCGGCGAGCAGCAGTTCGCCTCGGCCAGCATTGACTACGACCGCATGGCCGTCTCCCAGGGTATGACCGCGGAGGCCGCGGCCCTGGACCTGCAGAAAGACCTGGACGTCTCCCTGTTGCCGGACATCGGCAGGCAGGTGATCCGCGAGGCCGCGCAGAAAGGCCTGCAGAAGCAGGCGTTCCTGGAGCAGGTGATCCAGGAGGTGGGCAACCGGGTGCGGGAGATCAGCACCATTGACCTCAACGATGACAAGATTGTGGACCCGCTGCTGGTGAAGCCGGAACCGGTGGAGGGCGAGCAGTACATGCTGCTTTCCCTGCGGGTGCCCGCCCCGGGGGCCTATCCCCTGCCTGCAGCCAGCGACCGCGCGGGCTGGAAAAAGGTGGAAGTCCTGGAAGTGGCCACCATGACCGTGGCGCTGGACGACAAATCGCTCACCGTGGAGGCGCGGGGCAACCAGCACGTTTATCCCAACCAGACGAACAACCACTACGTCTCGCACGACCGCTCGCCCAGCTTCCTGCAAATGTACTTCCAGATGCGGATGATGCAGTGGATGTTCTTCCCCCGCTACTACGGCTTCTATGGACCAGGCTACGGCTATGGAATGTACAGGCCCATGGGCGTGGGAATGGCCATGGGCAGGCGCGGCGGGGTGGTCAGCAGCAGGGGCTATGCCTCCAGCCGCGCTTCGGGCAGCCCGGCCATCCGCTCGCGCTCCGGCGCCGCTCCGCGCAGCGCCTACAGCCGCACCTATTCCAGCCAGGCGCCCAAATCCCTCAATCAGGTGCGCTCCTCGCGCAGCTTTGCGCGCCGTCAGGCGGGCGGCACCCGCTCCGGCGGCTTCGGGCGCTCCCAATCGCGCACCCGCTCCGGCGGTTTCGGGCGCTCCTCCGGCTCCCGCTCCCGCTTTGGTGGCTTCGGGCGCGGCTTCAGCCGGGGCGGCTTCGGCGGCGGCGGCTTCCGCGGCGGGAAGTAACTTCCATAAAAGACGTTTCAGGCCGTGCGGCGGGGCGGGTGTGCCATTCGCCATCTGCCGCACACCCCCACCCTAA
>CBDUSX010000289.1:0-4105 GCA_965369935.1 uncultured bacterium | reverse complement strand
GCTTCCCGATTCCGCCGCATGGCGCGGCTTCCCGCCGCCGCCCTGCTGATGCTCGTGCTGGGCGCCGCGGCGGCCCATGCCCATTTCGGAGAAATGCGGATGCTCAAGGGCCAGGCGCTGGTGTTGCGGGGCGGCACGGAAATCCGGGTGACGGACCGCATCGAGCTGCGCCACGGCGACCTGGTGAAAACCCTGGCCGCCAGCAAGGCCCACATCCGGCTGATCTCCCGGCCCGCGGGAGCGGAAGCCATCGTGACGGAGAACACCACCTTTTCCGTCAACGAGTTGAAGCCGCAACCCAGGAAGTCCCCCTTCCGCCTGGCGTTCGGGGCCATCCGCTCGCGGGTTTCGCGGCGCTTCCAGGCCGTGGCGTTCCTGCGCACCGCCAGCGCCGCCGCGGGCATCAAGGGCACCGACTTCATCGTTTACGTGAAACGGAAGATCGCCACGGAATTTATCGGGGTGGAGGGGTTGATCGAAGCCGCCAGCCTGAGCCGGCCGGAATTTTCCATCCGCATCGGCAGACGCCAGTGGGGCGAGATCGTGGAAGGCGAAAAGCCCAAGCCGCCGGTGCGCGTGCCGGACGACGACTGGGAAGCCGCCCTGCGCGAGTTCAGCTTCCCTCAATAAAATTGCCCGGCGGCTGAATTTCCGGGGACGAGGCGAACGGCGGGCCGGCCGTCCGTCTTTTCAATCCGGGCTTTCCCGTATACCATTTAGGTGGCGGGCTGCGAGTGGGTTCACTGTTTCCGCAAGGCCGGCGCGTGGACCGTTTAACGGATGCGTTGGAGTTTTCCCGCCCGATAGAGTAATCATCTCAGACAAGGCTGAAGTCCGAAACACGGCCGCTGCCCGCCCCTTTTGGGGGTGGGTGGAGGAAAGTCCGGGCTCCGTAGAGCAGGATGCTGGCTAACGGCCAGTGGGGGCGACCCTAAGGATAGTGCCACAGAAAATATACCGCCGATGGCCTTCGGGCACAGGTAAGGGTGAAAAGGTGGGGGCCTTTTTTGGCCTTAATGTAAGAGCCCACCGCGGTCCTGGTGACAGGGCCGGCTCGGTAAACCCCATCCGGAGCAAGTCCAAGTATGGCGGCGTTGAGGCTGCTCGCTTAGCCGCCGGGTAGGATGCTCGAGGACGCCGGCAACGGCGTTCCCAGATTGATGGCCGTGACCTCCCCTTTTTTGGGGAGGAACAGAACCCGGCTTATTGAAGACTTCGGCCTTCCCCTATGCGCATGCGCGAGACATCGCCGGCGGGCGTCTCCCGGCGCCCGCATTTCCGTGCGACGACTTAGCGCGCAACGCCAGAGAAACGCACAGCCTGAGCAAAAGGAGCGGCAAAGATGGATCTGGGATTCAGCGGCAAGTCGGTGATCGTCACCGGCGGCGGCTCGAACATCGGGCGCAGCATCGTGCTGGGCTTCGCCGCCGAGGGCGCCCACCTGACCGTGGGCGACATTGACGTGGAACAGGCCGGGAAGGTGGCCGAAGCAGCCCGCAAGGCCGGCGCGGGCAGCGTGGAGGTGGTGCCCACCGACGTCACGGACATGGAGCAGGTCGCCAACCTGGTCGAAACAGCGGTGGGAAACCACGGCACCGTGGACGTGCTGGTCAACAACGTGGGCTGGGACAAGCTGATGTTCTTCACCCAGACCGATCCGGAGTTCTGGCAGAAGGTCATCCAGATCAACTACGTGGGCATGCTCAACTGCACCAAAACCGTGCTGGACGTGATGATCGAAAAGCAGCGCGGGGCCATCGTCTCCATCAGTTCCGATGCCAGCCGCCAGGGCGAGCCCAAAGAGGCGGTGTACGGAGGCGTGAAGGCGGCCATCAACAGCTTCATGAAATCCATCGCCAGGGAAAACGGGCGCTTCGGCATCCGCTGCAACGCGGTCTGCCCCGGCCTCACCATCCCTGAGGAGGATCAGGAAGTGGGCAGCACCAGCATGTGGGTGAACAAGGACGACATGTTCACCGAGGATCAACTGGTGAAGGTGGCCAACAACATGCCCCTGCGAAAAATCGGCCGCCCCAGGGACGTGGCCAACGCGGTGCTCTTCCTCGCCTCCGACCTCGCGGCCGGCCACGTCACCGGGCAGGTGCTCAGCGTGAGCGGCGGCTACAGCATGGTCGGCTGAGCGCAGGTCCTGGCGCGCGCGGACAGGAGCGAAACACCCCCCGGGGACAGGGCGGCAATTGCCGCTATAGCTATAAAATTAATTCGGAGAAAAAGCAGGCAGCGGGTTGCCGTCCTTGGCAAGGCGCAAGCATCCTTGTTAACCCGTTGCCCGAAGATTGGAGAGTGTGACTGCACATAGTATCGGCGGTTTTCCGCAAAACTTTAGCCAAATAAAAATCGACCGAATCTTCAAACGATCCCCGGATATCCCGGCGCGGCCCCCGCATCCCCGCGGAGACCGGGGCCGGATTTTTCTTTTTTTATTTCTATTGCAGGAAGAATCGCCATGCCCCGCATGACCGGTGGAGAAGCCCTCGTCAAATCCCTGATCGCCCACGGCATCACAACCTTGTTTGCCCTGCCGGGCGTGCAGAACGACGGGCTGTTCAACGCCCTGTTCGACGCGGGGGACGCCGTGCGCGTGATCCATTCCCGCCACGAGCAGGGCGCGGCCTACATGGCCCTGGGCTATGCGGCGGCCACCGGGGGGATGGGTGCCTACGCGGTGGTGCCGGGCCCGGGCTTTCTGAACACCACCGCCGCCCTTTCCACCGCCTATTCCACCAACTCGAAGGTGCTGTGCCTGACCGGGCAGATTCCCTCCCATTCCATCGGCAAGGGCTATGGCCTGCTGCACGAGATTCCGGATCAGTTGGGCGTGCTGCGCTCCCTCACCAAGTGGGCCGCCTCCATCCCCTCTCCCGCGGAGGCGCCGGGGCTGGTGGCCGAGGCGATAAGGCAGATGCACACGGGCCGCCCCCGGCCGGCGGGGCTGGAAATGGCCATGGACGTGATGACCGCGGAGGACGAGGTAATCATGCCCGAGCCGCAAAATTCCTTCGCGCGCCCGCCCCTGGACGAGGACGCGGTCAGGGAGGCGGCCAAGCTGCTGGGCCAGGCGGAGCGGCCGCTCATCTTCGCCGGAGGCGGCGCCATGGACGCGGTGGAGGAAATCGCCGGCATCGCCGAAATGCTCCAGGCGCCGGTGATCACCACCCGCTCCGGGCGCGGGGTGATGAGCAGCCGCCACTACCTCGGCCACACCATGCCCGCCGGGCACCGCATGTGGGCCGACGCCGATGTGGTGCTGGCCGTGGGCACGCGCCTGCAAATCCCCCAGATGTCCTGGGGGCTGGACGACGGCCTGAAGATCCTGCGCGTGGACATTGACCCCGAGGAGCATGACCGCGTCGCCCCCCCGGCGGTGGGCATCGTCGCGGACGCCCGGGAAGCCGTGCGCGCCCTGATCGGCGAGGTGGGAAAGCACAACCGCAAGCGGGCCAGCCGCGAGGAGGAACTGACGGCCTTGAAGACGGAGTTGGAGTCCTCCTTCGAGGAACTCGCGCCCCAATCCGCCTACCTCAAGGTGATCCGGGAGGAGCTGCCCGACGACGGCATTTTCGTGGATGAGCTGACCCAGGTCGGTTACGTGGCCCGCTTCGCCCTGCCCGTGTATCAGCCCCGCACCTTCATCTCCTACGGCTACCAGGGCACACTCGGCTGGGGCTATGCCGCGGCCCTGGGCGTGAAGCTGGCCCGGCCCGGCAAGCCGGTGCTGGCCATCTCCGGGGACGGCGGCTTCTTGTTCAACGCCCAGGAAATGGCCACCGCCGTGCAGCACAAGATCGGCGTGGTGACGCTGGTCTTCAACGACGGCGCCTACGGCAACGTGAAGCGCATGCAGAAAGAACTCTACGGCAACCGCGTTATCGCCTCCGAGCTGCACAACCCGGACTTCGTGAAACTGGCCGAGGCCTTCGGGGCCCAGGGCCTGCGCGCGGCCACCCCGGAGGAACTGCGCGGGGCCATCCAAACGGGCTTCGCCACCGGCGGCCCCACCTTGATCGATATTCCCGTGGGCGAAATGCCCGACCCGTGGAAATTCATCTACCAGCCCCGCCTGCGCGGAGAAAAAAAGGGATAG
>CBDUSX010000288.1:0-4113 GCA_965369935.1 uncultured bacterium | reverse complement strand
GCCCTTCGAATCCGCCGTTTCAGGGGATTGCGCGAGATTCGTGCCCGATTTTACATTTCTTTCCCAATCGCATAAGACTGAAGCACTCATTGTTCTGCCGCGTGGCGGCACAGGGTTGATCTCTTTCAGTCATCCCAATTTGTTCTCGCAAGACGCTTCCTGACTGTCTGTTTCCACGGCTTCCGCCGATCTGCCACCGGCGGTGGACGTTCTGCCTTGAGGGATTACCGATTCACGAGGATTGCGTATGCCTAAATTCGAAAACTCAAACATCTCCATACAGTTTCCAACGGAATTCAATGGGGGGCTCAACCAGGACGAGGAATATATCATCGTCGAGGAGCAGGGGAGCGACACCCCCCGCAAAATCCGGTTTCACGACTATCATGAAATCTATTCCATTCCCGGGCTCTACGAGTATCTGTTCTATGAAAAGCTGAAGTGCCGGTCGCCCAGCACCATCCGCGAACTGGTGCAAAGGGAACTGGAGCAATCACCCCTGGAGCCTTCGGACCTGGTGGTGCTGGACGTGGGCGCGGGAAACGGCATGGTCGGCGAACAACTGAACCGGATTGGCGTCAAATCGGTTGTTGGAATCGACATCATCGAAGAAGCCGCCCAGGCGGTGGAGCGGGACCGGCCCGAGGTGTATGACGATTACTACGTGGCCGACCTGACTCGGCTGTCCGACGATACCAGGCAGGAATTGCTGGACAAGCAATTCAATTGCATGGTTTCCGTGTCCGCCCTTGGTTTTGGAGACATTCCGCCCCAGGCATTCGCCGAGGCTTACAATCTGGTCAGCACGCCGGGCCTGGTGGCCTTCAACATCAAGGAGGATTTCGTGGGGGAGCAGGATGCTTCCGGATTCTCCAAGCTGATTGACCGCCTGATTGAAAACGATCTGTTTCAGCCTTCCGCGCAGGAACGCTATCAGCACCGCCTTGGGGTTGACAGCAAGCCCTTGTACTACGTGGCGATGGTGGGGGAAAAACAGGGGGACATCCCCGCCGAATGGCTGTAGCGCGTCCGCGGCCCTTCCTCCGCGGGCCGCCTCAGCCGGTGGGATTGAGTTACGCCGCGCAGCCGGTGGGGCGGCCAAGGTTGGGCACAAACGTACTCGAAGTACGTCAATCAAAGCGCGATTTCAGGCGGGGGGGTTGGATCGGGCAGGCGAATTTCTGCAATCTGTTACCCCCCATGGCACCCCCAAAGCAAAAAAGGGCCTACGCCTCTCGACGTAAGCCCTCCTGACCCTTTGAAATTGATAATGAGCCGGGCGGGGTTCGTACCCGCGGCCACCTGATTAAAAAGTAAAGAGGCCGCGCGAAATTTCCGAAACGACAATGTTGAGGACTAAAGGCCCGCGCATCGACAGCCAGAGCAGCACCACCCCACCCCGCGCTACGAGCCACCCGGCCTTCACCACCATATTGCGGGGTTGGAGGTTGAACAGGGGCGCGCGCCTGCTATAATCAATTACGGCTATATATTACCTATTACCCTCCGCCGCCGGCGGTTGTCTCGCACCTGCATTCTTAGATTTCTTAAAAACAGGGGGCGCTATGAGCAAGGGAAACGGATATCACGGCAAAATGCTGCGCGTTAATCTGAGCAATGGCGCCATCTCGGTGGAGGAGCCGGACGACGCGGTGTACCGGCGCTATATGGGTGGCGGCGGGCTGGCCTCCTATTTCCTGCTGCGGGAACTGCCGCCGGGGGTGGATCCCCTGGGGCCGGACAACATGCTGATCTTCATGACCAGCGTTATCGGCTCCGGATCGCTTTCGGGCACCAACCGCTTCAGCGCGGTGGCCAAATCGCCCCTCACCAACGGTTATGGCGAGTCCGAAGCGGGGGGCTATTGGGGGCCGGAGCTCAAGGCCGCGGGCTATGACGGCATCATCATCACCGGCCGCGCGGAAAAACCGGTCTACCTCTACGTCACGGACGAGAAGGTGGAACTCCGCGACGCCACGGCCCTGTGGGGCAGGCAGTCGCACGAGGTGCACGATGCCATTCTGGAGGAGGTGGACGACAAGCGGACGCGGGTGCTGCAGACAGGCATCGCCGGAGAAAACCTGGTGCGCTACGCGGCCATCGTCAACGAACTGAAACATTTCAACGGCCGCTGCGGCCTGGGCGCGGTGATGGGCTCGAAAAACCTGAAGGCCATCGCCTGCCGGGGCGCCCACCGCATGAAGCCGGTGGACGCGCAGCTTACCAAGCAGGTGTTTACCTGGTTCAAAGACACCTACGACAAGACCAAGGACGTCTTTCACGTATTGGGCTCCGCGCGTGGGGTGAAGGCCCTGCAGGCGGGGGGCATCCTGCCCACGGAGAATTTTCGCAAAGGGGTCTTCGAGCATGCGGACAATATCAGCGGCGAGCGCATGGCCGAGACCATTCTCACCAAGCGAGGCACCTGCTATGCCTGCTCCATCGCCTGCAAGCGCGAGGTCGAGGTGGAAGAGCTTGGGGTTGATCCCCGCTTCGGCGGGCCGGAATACGAGACGCTCTCGGCCAACGGCTCCCTGCTGCGCATTGCCGATCTGAAGCAGGTGGCCCTGGCCAACCAGATGCTGGCCCAATACGTGCTGGACTCCATCTCCTGCGGCGCGGTGATCGCCTTTGCCATGGAATGCTACGAGCAGGGGCTGATCAGCAAGGACGACACGGGAGGGATCGAACTCAACTGGGGCAATCACGAGGCCGCGCAGGCCATGATCAAAATGATCGCCAACCGGGAAGGCATCGGGGACCTGCTGGCCGAAGGGGTAAAGCGGGCCGCGGAAAAAATCGGCGGGGACGCCGAGAAGTTCGCGCATCACGTAAAAGGGCAGGAGCTGCCCATGCATGAGCCCCGCGGCAAGAAGAGCCTGGCCCTGGCCTACTCCACCTCACCCACCGGCGCGGATCATATGGAAGCGCCCCACGACCAGCTGCTCACGGCCTTTCATGCGGATACGACCGTGTTGCCGGAGTTGGGCCTGATCGACGCGCCGCCGGTGCTGTCCCTGGACGCCGGCAAGGCCAAGGCTTTTTACCGCACCCAGCGGGTGTGGAGCATGTACAACACCATCGGCATGTGCGACTTCGCCGGGGTGCCCCACAACCACATCAGCCTCACCAAACTGGTGGAGCATGTACGCGCCGTCACGGGATGGGACGTGAGCCTGATGGAGTTGATGCGGGCCGGGGAGAGGGCCGACGCCATGGCGCGCATATTCAACATGCGTGAAGGCTTCACCCCGGAGGACGACAAGCTCCCGCCGCGCATGTACGAGCCCCTGCCGGGCCCCCTGAATGGAGAGCGCATCGAGCCGGAACAGTTCGAGCAGGCCAAGGCGGCTTATTATCAGATCGCCGGATGGTCCCAGGAAACCGGCTGGCCCACCATGGCCAAACTGATGGAACTCGATCTGGAATGGGCCGCCGAAGGGGCCGCTGAAGGAGCAACTCAAGCGCAGTAGGCGCCGGAAGCCGCGGACGAAACGCTCAGTTGCGCCGCGGCAGGTTGGGCAGTTGCTGCGGCTTGTGCGGGCCCCAGACGCGGCTGAAGTAGGAATCCGCGAGCTGGAGCGCCCCCACCGGGTTGTGGGCGAGCACGCGGTCCTTGACCACCAGGGTGGTGGCCAGTCCTTTGGAGTGCCGGTGGAACAGGCTGTCGTGGCCCACGCACAACCCCAGCACAATGTTCAGCTCGCAGCCGGCCCGGTTCAGCAACTCCGCCTGGGAAACGGGGTTGCACATGGACTCGTGCCCGCCCGGCCGGATTTTTTCCTCATCCCGCAGGCCGATCAGTTCCTTGGCCACGCCGCCGTTCTTGCAGGCCGCCGAGGCGACCTCGAAGCCATGGCTTTCCAGGATCGCGCTGAGCACCCGCGCCAGATCGACGAAACTGATGCAGGTAGCGATGCCGAGCTTGCCGAACCCCATCTTTTTGCCGAAGTGGCACACTTCCTCCACCCGGGTCCACTCGCAGTACCCTTCGCTTTCCACCAGCGCGGCGGCCTTTGCCACCTGCATGGTGAACGGGTCCCCGTACTTGCTCCAGGCCTCGTCGATGCCCTCCTGGTCCATCTTGGAGGGGCAGAAGTCCGGTCCGCGCTG
>CBDUSX010000287.1:0-4126 GCA_965369935.1 uncultured bacterium | reverse complement strand
TACTTCGCCAGCCTTGAAGTGGAGGCGTTGTGCGCGCGCCACGGGCTGGGGCTGAACTGGAAGCCGGTGATGCTGGGCGGCATCATGAAGCACACGGGCGCCAAGCCCCTGCTCACCGACGGCATCCGGGGCGAGTACGCCACCATGGACTGCCACCGCTGGGCGGGCCGCCACGGCATTCCCTTCCAGGTGCCCCAGCCCTTTCCGGTGAATTCGCTCAAGGCGGCCCGCGGCGTGTTGCATTTCGCCGACCGGCCCGTGCTGGCGCCCTACGTCCATGCCTGCTTTCATGCCGCCTGGGCGCAAGGACGAGACCTGTTCTCCGATGAGGTGATGACCGGGGTCGTGGACGGGCTGGGGGAGGATGCCGGGGCTTTCCTGAACGCCATCGCCGCGCCGGAAATCAAACAGCGCCTGATTGCGGAAACCGAAGCCGCGCGCCTGCGGGGAGTGTTCGGCGCCCCCACGTTTTTCTACAGGGACGAGATGGTGTGGGGCAACGACCGCATGGGCCTGCTGGAGGAGTTGATCGCGGAGGAATTGGCGGAGGGCGGCTGAGCAAAGGCGGGCGGCGCGCCGCCGTCTTTCCAGCTTTGCAAGCCCGCGCACTTGTATTATTTACTGGGATACGCGCAAACGCGAGATCGAATCCTGTTGCGGATATCGTCCATGAAAGAAACTCACACCCCCATCCCCCTGCGCTTCGTGACGGCGACCAGCCTGTTCGACGGGCACGACGCCTCCATCAACGTGATGCGGCGCATCATGCAGCGCGAGGGGGCCGAGGTGATTCACCTGGGCCACAACCGCCCGGTGCACGAGATCGTGGACGCCGCCATTCAGGAGGACGCCCAGGCCATCGCCGTGAGCAGCTACCAGGGCGGGCACCTGGAGTACTTCAAGTACATGATTGACCTGCTCAAGGAGCGGGACGCCACCCACGTGCGAGTGTTCGGCGGTGGGGGCGGCACCATCGTGCCCTCGGAGGCGGTGGAGCTCGAGGCCTACGGGATGGAGAAAATCTACTCGCCCGAGGACGGCCGCCGGATGGGTCTGGCCGGCATGATCCGCCACATGCTGGAGCACGCCGGCACGCCCCCGGATATCCGCTGGGAGGATGAGTTGCGCCGTCTCCCGCAGCGCCATCCCCAGGCCCTGGCGCGCTGCCTGACCTTCGTGGAGTTGATGGATGCGGGCCGCGTCAACGAGGAGGCCGCCCAGTACTTTTCCTCCCGCCTCGCCGAGGCGGCCGCGGAAGCCTCCGCGCCGGTGCTGGGCATCACGGGCACCGGCGGGGCGGGCAAGTCCAGCCTTACCGACGAGGTGATCAGGCGCTTTCTGGCGGAGTTCGGGGACAAGACCGTGGCCGTGCTGTCCGTGGATCCCACCCACCGCCGCACCGGGGGTGCGCTGCTGGGCGACCGCATCCGCATGAACGCCATCGGCACCCCGCGGGCCTTCATGCGCTCCATCGCCACGCGCCGGGCCAGCTTTTCCCTGGCCCGCGGCATGGACAAGGCCGTGGCCCTGTGCCGCGCGGCGGGCTATGACCTGGTGATCGTGGAGACGGCGGGCATCGGCCAGAGCGACACGGAGATCAGCGACCTGGCGGATTTCTCACTCTACGTGATGACGCCCGAGTTCGGCGCGGCCTCGCAACTGGAAAAGATCGGCATGCTGGACTATGCCGACATGATCGCCATCAACAAGTTCGAAAAGCGCGGCAGCGAAGACGCCCTGCGCGACGTGAAGAAACAATACCGCCGCAACCGGGGGCTGTTCGATGCGCCGGATGAGGACATCCCCGTCTACGGCACCATCGCCAGCCGCTTCCAGGACCCGGCGACGGACCGCTTCTACGACGCCCTGCTGGACAAAATGGAAGCCGCGCTCAAGCTCGGCTGGCGCAACGGTGCCCCGGAGTCCGCCGCGGGCGCTGGGTCTGCCGCGGACGCCGCCGTCGAGAGTCCGGAGTCTGCCGCGGGCGCTGTGTCTGCCGCAGGCGCTGTCGTAATCATTCCGCCGGAGCGGGAGCGCTATCTGTCCGACGTGGCCGGCGCCTTGCGCGGCTACAAGGCGCGGGTGGCCGCCCATGCGGAAGACGCCTCGCGGGCCTACGCCCTGCATGGCGCCCTGGCGGCCCTGGGCCGGCCCGTGCCCGCGGGGCCGGAGCCCATGGGTGAGGTGGAGCAGCTTGCCGATGGGCTCCAGCCCCTGGACGATGCCGCGCGGCCTCTGGCCGAGGCGTACAACCGCGCCCTGGAAAAGCTTCCCGCCGAGGCGCGCGAGTTGCTGGCTGGCTTCGAGGCCCTGCGCGAGGCCTACGCGGCGGACACCTATTCTTACTCCGTGCGGGGCCGCGATATCGAAGTGGAGAACTACGAGGAAACCCTGTCCCACGTGAAGCTGCCCAAGGTGGTGCTGCCGAAAATCCGGGACTGGGGGGACCGCCTGCGCTGGCTGATGCTGGAAAACGCGCCGGGCGGCTTTCCCTTCACCGCCGGGCTGTTTCCCTTCAAGCGCTCCGAGGAGGATCCCACCCGCATGTTCGCCGGCGAAGGCCCGCCGGAGCGCACCAACCGGCGCTTTCACTTCATCGCCGCCGGCCAGCCCGCCAAGCGGCTTTCCACCGCCTTCGACTCGGTGACCCTGTACGGCCACGACCCCCACGAGCGCCCGGACATCTACGGCAAGGTGGGCAACTCGGGCGTGTCCATCTGCACCGTGGACGACATGAAGCGCCTCTATTCCGGCTTCGACCTGTCCCGTCCCGACACCTCGGTTTCCATGACCATCAACGGCCCCGCGCCGGTGATCCTGGCATTTTTTCTCAACACCGCCATAGACCAGCAGGTGGAAAAGCACCTGGCCGCCGAGGGCAAATGGGAAGAGGCCCGCCAGCAGGCCGAAGCCTTCTTCGCCGAGCGGGGCGTGGCCCAGCCCGTCTACCGGGACGAGCTGCCGCCGGGCAACGACGGCCTGGGGCTGGGGCTGCTGGGCCTGACGGGCGAGCGCCTGCTGCCGCGGGAAACCTACGCGAAAATCCGGGAGGAAACCCTGCGCGCCGTGCGGGGCACGGTGCAGGCGGACATCCTGAAAGAAGACCAGGCCCAGAACACCTGCATCTTTTCCACCGAGTTCGCCCTGACCATGATGGGGGACATCCAGGCCTACTTCGTCGAGCACGACATGCCGAATTTCTACTCGGTCAGCGTGAGCGGCTACCACATGGCCGAGGCCGGGGCCAACCCCATCACCCAGGTGGCCTTCACCCTGGCCAACGGCTTCACCTACGTGGAGAACTACCTGGCCCGCGGGCTGCCCATAGACAAGTTCGCCCGCAACCTGAGCTTCTTCTTCTCCAACGGCATGGAGCCCGAGTACGCCGTGATCGGCCGGGTGGCGCGGCGCATCTGGGCCGTGGCCCTGAAAGAGCGCTACGGGGCCGGCGAGCGGGCCCAGAAACTGAAGTACCACATCCAGACTTCCGGGCGCTCCCTGCACGCCCAGGAGATCGGCTTCAACGACATCCGCACCACCCTGCAGGCGCTCTACGCGGTCTACGACTCGTGCAACTCGCTCCACACCAACGCCTACGACGAGGCCATCACCACCCCCACCGAGGAGTCCGTGCGGCGCGCCATCGCCATCCAGCTCATCATCAACCGCGAGCTGGGGCTGGCCAAGGTGATGAACCCCACCCAGGGTTCCTACATCATCGAGGAGCTGACCGAGCTGGTGGAGGAGGCCATCCTGACCGAGTTCGACCGCCTGTCCGAGCGCGGGGGGGTGCTGGGCGCCATGGAGACCATGTACCAGCGCGGCAAAATCCAGGACGAGTCCCTGTACTACGAGGAGCTCAAGCACAGCGGCGACTACCCCATCGTCGGGGTCAATACCTTTCTCTCCGGCGCGCCGGAGGAAGAGCTGGCCGCCGACCGCCTGACCCGCTCCACCACCGAGGAAAAGGAGCGCCAGCTGGCCGGGCTGGCCCAGTTCAAGCAAACCCACGCGCCGGACAGCGCCGCGGCCCTGGAAGCCCTCAAGGCCACCGCCCGCCGCCGCGGGAACATGTTCAGCGCCCTGATGGAATGCGTGAAATCCTGCTCCCTCGGCGAAATCTCCA
>CBDUSX010000286.1:0-4139 GCA_965369935.1 uncultured bacterium | reverse complement strand
AGCCTCTTCCGCCGGTGCTTCCTCAGGCGCAGCAGCAGCCTCTTCCGCCGGTGCTTCTTCGGCAGGCGGTTCGGCAGCAGCCTTTTCCGCCGCGGCGCGCCTGGCGATGGACTTCTTCGATTCCCTCTTCGGCTTTTCCGGGGCGGGCGGCACCTCGGCGATGTAATCCACCGACTCGAGCTTGCCCTTTTCGCTGAACTTGAACCCGTGCAGCGTCAGGATGCGGCGCACCGTATCGCTGGGCTGGGCGCCGGTGCCCAGCCAGTACTGGGCGCGCTCCGGGTCTATGGAAGTCCTGTTTTCCTTCACCATCGGGTCATAGCTGCCGATGCGCTCCACGTACTTGCCGTCGCGCGGCGCCCGCTTGTCGGCCACCACGATGCGGTAATAGGGGTGTTTCTTCCGGCCGCCCCGCGCCAATCGAATCCGAGTCGTCAAATCAATCTCTCCGTGTGTGTTCCGTCAAATTCCTGGTTGTCTGCGTTTGTCCGCCGCGCGGGGTAAGGCCGCCCAAGGGCCTTCTACCTGAACCCGCTGGGGGGCTGCCCGCCGGACATCATGGATTGGGCCATTTCCATCGCCTTGCCCGGATCGCCGAACCCGGACATTTTCTTCATCATCTTGCGCATCTGGGAGAACTGCTTGAGCAGCCGGTTGACGTCGCTGGGGCGTGTGCCGCTGCCCTTGGCGATGCGCTTCTGCCTGGAGGCGTTGATGGTGTTGTGGTTTTCCCGCTCGCCCCTTGTCATGGAGCAGATGATGGCCTCGGTCTTGCCGAGTTGCTTTTCGTCCATGCTCGCGTTCTTCAGCATGCCGCTCATGCCGGGAATCATTTCCAGCAGATCCTGCATGGGCCCCATGTTGCGCAGGGCCCGCAGCTGATCCAGAAAATCGGCCAGGGTGAACTCGTTGCGGCTCATCTTGCGCTGGAGTTCCAGCGCCTTTTCCTGGTCGAAGGTGTCCTGGGCCTTTTCGATCAGGGTCACCAGATCGCCCATGCCCAGAATGCGCGAGGCAATGCGCTCCGGATGGAAGGGCTCGATCTGATCCAGCTTTTCCCCGACCCCCATGAACTTGATGGGCTGCTCGGTGACCGCACGGATGGAAAGGGCCGCCCCGCCCCTGGCGTCGCCGTCCATCTTGGTCAGGATGTGCCCGGTCACTCCCAGCCGCTCGTGGAAGGCCTGGGCCGTGTTGACCGCGTCCTGGCCGGTCATGCCGTCGGCGATGAACAGGATTTCCCGCGGGTTGACGGCGGCCTTGATGCGCTCCAACTCCACCATCAGCTCTTCGTCAATCTGCAGGCGCCCCGCGGTGTCTATCAGCACCACGTCCGCGCCGGCCGCATGACCGGCCTTGAGGCCGCCGCGCGCGATCTCGATCACGTCCATTTCGGTGGTGGCGGGATAGCAGGCCACGCCCAGGGTTTCGGCCAGGCTGGCAAGTTGCTCGATGGCCGCCGGGCGGTAGACGTCCGCCGGCACCAGGTAGGGCTTTTTGCCTTGCTTGAGCAGCATGCCGGCCAGCTTGCCTACGGTGGAGGTCTTGCCCGAGCCCTGCAGCCCCACCAGCATGGCCACCGCGGGGATGGCGCCGTCCAGATTGAGCGGCTGATGCCCGCCGCCCATCATGGCGGCCAGCTCGTCGCTGACGATCTTGATGAAATACTGCCCCGCGCTCAAGCCGCCGGGGACTTCCTCGCCGATGGCCCGTCCCCGCACCGTGTCCAGAAAGGCGGTCACCACCTTGTAGTTCACGTCGGCTTCCAGCAGGGCCATCCGCACGTCCTGCAGGGCCGCGGCGATGTTTTCCTCGCTCAGGCGCTGCTGGGCGCCCACCTTTCTCAAGGCGCCGGTCAGCTTTTCGGACAGGGCTTCGAACATGCGCAGTCGCCGTAAATCAGGCAGTTGAATTCGTCCATACGTGAACCGTTAACGCTAATGAATCAGCGGCGCGAAGTCAATGTTGAATGTGGCGGAAATGCGGGAAAAATCAGGAGCGGCGGCTATGAAATCGGGGCGGGAAATGCTTCAATGACGATCCGGGCCTGAGAGGCTGCCGGGCGGCTCATTGTGCATGACCCTTTCATAATGACTTCATCATGACGCCCGCGGGGCCCGCCAAGGCAACAGGGAAACCCCGCCGGCGGAAGCCGATTCTTCCCAAGAGACCTCTCAAAAGAGAGCGTCCGAAAGAGAACCACTCAAAAGAGGAGCACAGGGAAACCGCGTGTACGACACGTCCGACATCCGCAAGGGCCTCAAGTTCGAAATAGACGGCGACCCCTACACCGTGCTCGATTTTCAGTTCGTCAAGCCGGGCAAGGGCAATGCCTTCACGCGCTGCAAGATCAAGAACCTGGTCACCGGCGCGGTGATGGACCGCACCTGGCGCAGCGGGGAGAAGCTGCAGGAATGCAGCCTGGACGATCGGGAAATGCAGTACCTGTATCATGACGAGGAAGGCTTCCATTTCATGGACCAGCAGAGCTACGAGCAGTTCGCCCTGGCCACGGACATGGTGGGGGAGGACGCCAAGTACCTGCTGGAAAACCTGGAAATCACCGTGCTCATGCACAACGGCAAGCCGATCAGCCTCACCCTGCCCAATTTCGTGCAGTTGGAGGTGGTGGACACCGAGCCCGGCATGAAGGGCGACACGGTCACCGGCGGCCGCAAGCCCGCCACCATGAGCACCGGCGCGGTGATCAACGTGCCGCTGTTCGTGGAGCGCGGCGAAACCCTGAAGATAGACACCCGCACGGGAGAGTACGTGGAGCGCGTGAAATAAGGCCGCTCCCGCCCGCGTCCCCGGCCTTCCGCGCCGCACCCGGCCCAGCCCCGCATGAAGCCCCCCTTTCAGCCCGGCAAGACCCACCACGCCCGCATCGCCGAACTTCCCAAGCCCTCCCATCCGCGCCGCCTGTGCCTGCTGGTTCAGGAGCGCCTGCACGAGCTGGAGGCGGAGCCCGCCCTGCTGGCCGGCCTGGCCGTGGGCGATCTGGTGGCATTCGCCTTGGACGGCGGCGGACGGCTGAGCTCCCTGGTGCGCGAAGGCGGGCCCGCCCCGGGCGCGTGGCAGGCAGACGGGGACGCCATGCGCTGGCGCGGGCCGGGCGAGGCGGCGGGACGGATGGAATATCTGCGGCTGCGCATGCGCATCTTGCAGGAGCTGCGGGCCTACTTCGCCGAAGCGGGCTTTCTGGAGGTGGAGACTCCGTCCCTGACCTCCGCGCCCAGCCCGGAGCCGCAGTTCGCGCCGTTCCGCGCGGGGGATGGCTGGCTGATCACCTCGCCCGAATTTCAATTGAAACGGATGCTGGTGGGCGGCTTCGACAAGATTTACCGCATCGGCCCGGTCTTCCGGGGCGGCGAGGCGGGGGCGCACCACAATCCGGAATTCACCCTGCTGGAATGGTACCGCGCCCACACGGACCTGGAGGCCATGGCCGCCGACCTGGAGGCCCTGCTGGGGCGGCTGGCCCCCCTGGCCTCACCCGCCGCTGACGGCGCGGCCTCCGCCTTGCCCGGCAACCCGGCGCTTGCGCCCGCCCTGGGCAAGCGCCCTTTCGCCCGGGCCACCATGGCGGAGCTGTTCCGCAGCCACCTGGGCCTGGAACTGGCCGGGGTCAAGACGGTGCAGGCCCTGGCCGGTGCCGCCCGTGATGCCGCCCGCAAGGCCGGAGAAGGGGAGATTGCGGGGCTGGCCGACACCCTGCCTGATTCACTGCCGGATGATTTCGAGCAGGCGTTCTTCACCCTGTGGGATCGCATCGAACGGCGGCTGGGCCCGGAGCCGCTGCTGGTGTGCGAATGGCCCGCCCCCCTGGCCAGCCTGGCGCGCCTGAAGGCCGGCGACCCCTCCGTGGCCGAGCGCATGGAACTGTACGCGGGCGGGCTGGAACTGGCCAACGGCTTCGCGGAGTTGACCGATCCCGCCGAGCAGCGAAGGCGCTTCGAAGCCGATCTGGCGCTGCGGAAAGCGAAGGGCCTGCCCGCCCTGCCCCTGGACGAGCGGTTTCTCGCAGCGCTGGCCCAGGGCATGCCCCCGGCCTCCGGCATGGCCCTGGGCGTCGAGCGGCTGGTGATGCTGATCGGCGGCGCCACCCACATCCGTCAGGTGCTGCCCTTCGCCTGGGA
>CBDUSX010000285.1:0-4156 GCA_965369935.1 uncultured bacterium | reverse complement strand
CCCGCGGGCGGAGGCAGGGGCGCGGGCTTCCTGACAGGCCCAACGATAAGGGCGCGGGCCCGCGGAAGCGATCACATCAAATTCGGGTGTTCAGCGGTGGCAGGCGAAGAATATTACGAAATCAAGGTCGAGCCCAAGGAGGTCCAGGTGCGTATCCGGCCTCCGGAGGGGGGCAAACGCGCCAATCTGACCGAGGTGCAGCAAAAGCTGAAGGAGCTCGATGTCTCCTACCGCATGGACCACCTGTTCGACATATACCGGCGCGCAAGCAACGAGTTTGAAACCCTCGTCAAACGGGAAAGCACCACCTACGAGGTCACCCTGGAGGTCTCCGAGGACGGCCACGAAGCCCACATGACCGTGTATCCGCCGGAAGTCGGGGACGACAAACTCACGCCCGCAAAGATCAAGGATGCCCTCGAGCGTGCCCATGTGGAAAAGGGCATCATGTACGACGAGATAAAGCGCATCATGGCCGGGAAAATCGAGGGCGAGCCCGTGCTCGTCGCCCAGGGCAAGCGCGCCGTGATCGGCGAAGACGGCTGGATCGAATTCAACCCCGAAGACCAGCGGGAGGCCAAGGCGGATGTGGAAGACAACCGCGCCGATTACAAGGAGATGAACCTCATCAAGAGTATCGAGGAAGGCCATCTCATCGCGCAGGTCTTTCCTCCCACCAAAGGGGAAAACGGCTTTTCGGTGCGGGGCAAGCTGCTGCGCGGGCCCAATGGCAAACGCGCGCGCTACCGGCTTGGCGCCAACGTGAACCTCAATGAGGACGGCAGCGAAATCATCGCCGCCAAGGGAGGATTCGTCGTCTTCGCCGGGACGAAAATATCTGTCGAGGACGTGCTGGAACTGGAGAACGTGAATTCGGAATCCGGCAACGTGCGCTTCACCGGAGTGATCCGGGTAAAAGGCCAGGTGGAAGACGGTTTCATCGTGGAGGGCATCCAGGGAATTGAAGTGTTCGGCACCGTCGGCAAGGCCGCGCTGAAATCCAGGGGCGACATCCGGGTGCTCGGGGGAATGCTGGGAGCGAAGGTGAAATCGTCCAAGTCGGTCTCTGCCAAGTTCATCTCGGAATGCCAGATTTCCGCCGGGGTCAACGTGGTGGCCGAGGACTATATCCTGCATTCCAATGTACAGGCCGGCAGATTGGTTCAGGTCACCCGCGTCCCCAGCGGCTTTATCACCGGCGGCCTGGTGCGCGCCGGGGAATCGGTCTGGTCGCCCAGCCTGGGCTCGGAGGCCAGCGAAGAACGCACCCGGATCGAGGTGGGGGTGGAGTTGAACCTGCGGCGGGAATTCGACGGACTGCAGGAGCGGATGACGCGCGGCCGGGAGACTTTTGAAAAGCTGCGCAAGAACATCCGGGTGTTGCAGCAGCACAGGGAAACCAGGGGCGAGCTGCCCGCCAAGAATCAGGACGAGCTGCAAAAGATGATCACCGCCGCCTGGGGATTGCGCGACAACCTGCTGGAAAGCACCGAGGAACACCATCGCCTCAGCAACGCGCTGGCGGCCGACACCGACGGGGAGGGATACGTGTTCTCGTCGATCCGCGCCAATCCCGGAACGAGCATCCAGATCAAGCAGCATCGGTTTCACGTCTCCTCCGTCCTCGAGGCGTGCGCGTTCAGGATTCAGAAGGATGAAATCAAGGTGCAGGGATATGGCGACGCGCAGCGCATCTACAAACAGACCCACCGCAGGCCGTCCGCCTGATCCCCCTAAAGCCAGCCCAAAGCCAGGTGAGCCGCGATGGCCGTTCTAAGCCGCGCCGATGTTGAAAAGCGGATCAAATCCGGCAAACCGCTCGAAGGGGTGGACCTCGAGGGAATCAACCTGGAAGGGGCGGACCTGGAAGGCGCGGTGATGGAAAGGTGCAATTTGCGCCGCGCCAGGCTTTCCATGGCCAATCTCAATTGTGCCAGGCTTTCCCAATGTGACCTCACCGGCGCCATGGTGCGGGAGGCGCGGTTGCAGGAGGCCCTGCTGGCCGGCGCCGACCTCACCGACGCGGATTTCTCGGAATCCCTGTTGGTGGAAGCTTCCCTGAAGAATGCCACCTTGGACCGAACCCTGTTTCAGGGCGCCAATTTGGCCTCCGCCTTTCTGATCGAGGCCAACGGCATCATGGTGGATTTCACCGCGGCCAACCTGAAGCGGGCCTACCTGAACGGTTCCACCATGGTGCTAAGCATCCTGGACGACTGCCAGGCGGATTCGATGAGCGCCATCCAGACCGATTTCTCGGGCTCCTCCATTCGCAGGGCCACCCTGGACCGGGCAGTGCTGCTGGGCGCCAATTTCAGTCTGGCCTTCCTGGAAGATTCTCTGCTGCGGGGCTGCCCGCTTAAGCAAGCCAATTTTTGCGGCAGCGATCTGCGTGGGGTCAAGCTGACCAAATCCAACCTGGAACGCGCGCACTTTCTCAAGGTCAATGCCGAGGGCGCCATGATGGACGGCGTCAACCTGCGCGGTGCTTCCATGGTGGAGGGGAATTTCAGGGATGCCAATTTCAATCAATCCTACCTCGAGGGGGCGGTGACCGACCAGGCGAATTTCGAGGGCGCAAGCTTTGTCGAGGCGCGGCGATGAGCGGGGGAATCCGATCCGCCGTGCTGGCGCTGGCGCTGCTGGCTGTATGCTCCGGAGTTGCGCAGGCGGAGTATCGGGCCTACGAGCTGGAAGTGACGGACATCCTGGACTGCCGCATCAACAAGCGGGAGAAATGCAAGCGCTTCCAGGTGCAGACCGCCATGGCTCCCGATTTGTACAGGCGCACCCACGGGGGAAACCAGCGCATCGGGGTGATCCTGCTCGCCACCTGGATGTGCCGGGGCGACACCTCCCGCTTCCGCGACGTCTGCCCCCGGCCGTCCCCGCGCAAGCCGAAATTCTCCGTGGGGGACGAGGTGCGCATCAATCTGGAGAAGCACATCACCGAAGGCTGGCGAGGCAAGGTGGAGCTCGTGTACTACCAGCGTTCCATCAACGCCAACGTGTACGGCATCCGCTTTACCGACCGGCAAAACGTCTACGCCCGCTATTTCGAGAAAGACCTTGGGAAGGGCGCCGGCGCCGCGCCCGCGCAAAAGCCCGCGCAATGAGCAGGTCCATCGCCATATGCGGCAAGGGCTCGGTGGGCAAGACCTTCCTGGCGGCGCACCTGGGCATGGCATTCGGCTACGTGGGGGACAAAACCCTGGTGGTGGGCTGCGACCAGAAGCGGGACACCACCCTCGCGCTGTGTCCGCAGGGGCGGCTTTCCCTGGCGGAAGGGCTGGAGCAGGCGGAGTTCAAATACGATCAGTTCGAGCTGTCCTCGGTGATCACCAAAGTCTCCGAGCATGTGGACGTGCTGGAGCTGGGGCCTTCCCAGCTGCTGGTGGGCCACTACGGCAGCGTGCTGGACGAGGCCCTGCACCTGTTCGATCAGAACGGCGTGTTCACCACCTACGAACGCATCGTCTTTGACGTGAACGACGAGCGCTTCGACGCCTCCTGCGCGCCCCTGCTGCGCCGCCTGGAGGCGGTCGTGGGGGTGAGCGACGATTCGCCGGAATCCCTGTTCGTCATGAACCGGCTGCTGCGGGCCTTGCTGATCGGCGCCACGGAGCATGGCCTGGCCGCGCGCATGGTGGGCGCGGTGCACAACCGTGCGCTCAACCCGAAGGCTTTCGAGCGCTACGTGGAGCTGAGCAACCTCTTTTCCCTGCTCACCATCGGCGAATCGGAAGAGCTGGCGCGCCTGCGCTCCGGGCACCGCACCCTGCTGGCGCTGGAGTCCCCCCCGCCCCATATCGAGCGCATCGTGGTGGGCCTGCTGAAAATCGCGGAGATGCTGCGTGGCGACCCGTTCAACCTGTATCCCGTGACGCCCCTGGAGGATGAGGAAATCTGGCGCCTCGCGCCGGGAACCACCCCGCCGAACTAGCCTGAATATTTCATTATGCGGCGGGGGCTTTGTCCCCGCGCCCCCACCAGGGGCCAATGGCCCCTGCACCCCGCTTGTTATGGGGGTTCGGGGGGGCTGCAACGCTACGTGTTCCGCGTTGCTTCCCCCGATGCCGTTTGTGAAATATCCGAACTAGGCGGGCGGTGGGCCTCCCAGAAGTGGTGGCGCATGCGGGCCTGCTGGTAGCGCCGC
>CBDUSX010000284.1:0-4172 GCA_965369935.1 uncultured bacterium | reverse complement strand
GGGCTTGAGCCTAAATTGTCATTTTGAGACCGCTTATAATACTTGTAACGGAGAGAGGCGGCAATCAGGTTCGCGCGGGCGGCGGGCCGTCTGACAGCACCGGGCAGGAGCATGGCATGAGCAGCAACATTGAAAAGTTGTCGTCCCTGATTGAGGGAGCCGGACGGATCGTGGTGTTTTCCGGCGCGGGCATCAGCACCGAGTCGGGCATTCCGGATTTTCGCGGGCCGGGCGGCGTGTGGGAGAAGTTCGATCCCAACGAGTTTCACATTGACCGCTTTCTGGCCAGCGAGGAGTCGCGCCGGCGGTACTGGCAGCGCTCCACCCAATTCTATGCGGAGATCGCCTCCGCCCAGCCCAACGCCGCTCACCGGGCGGTGGTGGAACTGGAAGAATTGGGCAAGCTGGCCGCCGTGATCACCCAGAACGTGGACGGGCTGCACCAGATCGCGGGCACTTCGCCGGAACTGGTGATCGAGCTGCACGGCACCTCCCGGTTTGTCGCCTGCATGAGCTGCGGGGAGCGTCACGTGCGCGAGGATTTTCAGGAACGCGTCAGCGCCGAAGGCCAGGCGCCGGACTGCGATGCGTGCGGGGGCCTGATGAAGCCCGCCACCGTTTCCTTCGGCCAGCAGCTTCCGCCCGAGGCCCTGGAGCGGGCCACCACGGAGACCGAAGCCTGCGACCTCTTTCTGGTGGTGGGCTCCTCCCTGGTGGTCTATCCGGCCGCGGGCTTCCCGCTGATGGCGGTGCAGAAGGGGACGCCCCTGGCCATCATCAACCATCAGGAAACACCCCACGACCGCTACGCCGCGGTGGTGGTGCAGGAATCCGCGGGCGAGGTGTTGCCCCACATCGTCGAGGGACTCGGCGCCCAGCGCGCGGTGCCCATCCCTTCCTGAGCGCCGGGCGCATCGTCCGCCGCCGGCCGCTCCCGCCGGCCCTCAGGCGGGCGGCCTCCATTTATCCGCTCATGCGCAGGATAACGCCGCGCCGCCGGGCGTCCACGATCACCGAGCGGTCCCGCCCCGCTCCCTTGGCCTCGTAGAGGGCCAGGTCCGCGAGTTTGATGAAGTCGTCCTCGTTTCTGGGATTTTGCTCGACCGCTCCGGCCACCCCCAGGCTGATCCGCACCCGCGGGCGGGCCCTGCCGCAGCGGAAGGGATGCGCCGCCACCCTGTTCCGCAGGGACTCCGCGACGCCGAAGGCCGCGTCGAGCGGGGTTTCCGGCAGCACGATCATGAATTCCTCCCCCCCGAAGCGGCACAGGATGTCCTGGCGGCGCTGCTGCCCGCCCATGACCCTGGCCAGGTTGTGCAGGACGATGTCCCCGCATTCGTGGCCGTAGGAGTCGTTGACGTTCTTGAAAAGGTCAATGTCCAGCATGACCAGGCTCAGGGGCCGCTTGTGCCGCTTGTAGCGGGCCCACTCCAGCCGCAGGCGGTTGTTGAATTCCCGCCGGTTGAACAGGCCCGTGAGCGGATCGCGGGTGGCCTGGATTTCCAGGGATTCGTTGAGCAACAGCAGCGCCTGATTCCTGTGCTCGATGTCCTGCAGCGCCCTTTTCAGCTTGCGGTTGGCCGCGCTCAGCTCCCTGGTGCGGCCGCGCACCCTGGCTTCCAGCTCCGCGTTCAGCTGCTCCAGGCCGGCCACCATGCGCACGTTCTGCTCGTGCAGGGCGTCGCGTTCCCTTTCCAGCTTGCGCAGGCTCCACAGTTCCTCCAGCGCCTGCAGCAGTTCCGCTTCCCGCACGGGCTTGGCAAGGAAGAAATCAACGCGGGCCTGGTTGATGGCGGCGATCACCGTCTTCAACTCCCGGTTTCCGGTCAACACCAGTTTCTTGGCGCCGGGGCAGGCCCTGCCGGCCTGGGCCAGAAACCGCACGCCGTTCATTTCAGGCAGCTTGTAATCGGCGATGATGAGGTCGGCGGGCCGGGAGGCCAGCCCGGCCAGGGCGTCGCTGGGGCGGGTGGCCTGGCGCAGGTCGAACCGCCCTCCCAGCAATTTCTTCAGCAGATCCTGGATGCGCGGCTCGGCGTCCACCACCAGCAGGCGCGGGCGGGCGGCTGCGGGGCCCGCAGACTTGCGGCGGGCGGTCTTTGCGGCGGCGGTCTTGCGGGGCTTGCTGTTTGGCTTGGCCATGGGCGCTCCGGAGGTGGCTCGCCCGGGGTCTTCTCCAGCCCCGGCCGGCAGGGGCAGCTTATCAGCCTATGCATTGGGCGGCCTCAATTTATTCGCTCATGGGCGAAATCATGGGCGGCCTTGCGCCCCGCGCTCCAGCCCGCCAGGGGGGCGGGCCGGAATGGGCGGTTGCTGCTTGACGGCTATTTGACGGTGGCTTTCAGATGCTTTCCGGGCCGAAAGCGGGGCACCTTGCTGGCCGGAATGTTCATCACCGCGCCGGTGCGCGGATTTCTTCCCCTGCGGGCCTTGCGCCTGGTCACCAGAAAGGTGCCGAAGCCGGTCAGGGCGATGGAATCTCCTTTTTTCAGGACGCCGGTCAATTCCTCCAGGGTCGCGTCCAGGATTCTGCCGGTCTGTGCCTTGCTCAGCTTGACCTTCTTGCTCACGTTGCTGACGAAGTCCGCTTTTGTCATTTCCCCCTCCTCGAAATAGATATGACCAGCGCCTTATTCCTCCGCATGGGCCACGGTTCCGGCGGCGAGCCGGTTTTTGCAATGAAGCCTATCCTTCCCCTAGGGCATTTCAGATTCAAGATCAAGAAATTCGTAAACCTGCATACCGAGGCCGCCATGAAGAAGGCGCCATACGCCCCGCCGGGGGGATTTGACTTTCCGCCAGGTTTGCCCGAGGGATAGGGGAGACGCCATTTCCGCACCGGGTGTCCGGAGCCGGGCGCATGGCGCCCAGTGCTTTGCACCCGAAGAGTTAGCTGGCGCGGTCCGCCCGCGGACACACAAGCTGGAGCATGATCCATGATTGACGAGCAATTGCTGGAAATCCTGGCCTGCCCGGAAACCAAGGAGCCGGTGCATCTGGCCGATGCCGGGCTGATCGAGCAGGTCAATGCGGCCATCGCCGGGGGCAAGCTGAAAAACCGCGGTGGAGAGGCAGTGACCGAGGCGATTGACGGAGGGCTGGTGCGCAAGGACGAAAAATTCCTGTATCCCATCCGGGATGAAATTCCCATCATGCTGGTCGAGGAGGCCATACCCCTGCCTTTATAAGGTATTGAGGCAAGGCCCAGGGCCGCCCGGGCGGGGGCGCAAGCCATGAAGGCGGTATCTTTTCTTCATCAAAAGGGAGGCACCGGCAAGAGCACGCTGGCCATCGGCGCGGCCATCGCGCTGGCGGCGCGGGGCGAGCGCACGCTGCTCCTGGACGCGGACTACCAGGGCACGGCGTCGGAGTGGGGCAACCGCTTCGGCCGTGCCTTTCAGGTGGAAACCCGCGCCCATGTGCAACCACCCCTGGAAGACCTACTCGCCGAACTGGCGGAGGATTGGGAGCGGATCGTCATTGACGGGCCGCCTTCCCTGAGCCCCATGACCGAAAGCATCCTGAGGGTCAGCACGCAGGTGGTGATCCCCGTCCGCCCCGCCCTGCCCGATCTGTGGGCCCTGCCCTGGCTGGCGGCGGTCATCAAGAAACTCAACCGGGAGGGCCGGGGGCCGCGGCCGCTGGTGGTGGTCAACATGCACCAGGGGGAGCCGCTGGAATCCGTGCTGGCGGAAATCGCGGAACTGAAGCTGCCGGTGCATCCGCGGCCCGTGCCCGCCGACGGGGCTTTTCCCGCCGTGTTTGCCGGCCGGGCCCTGCCCGAAGAGTTGGCCAAACTGCTGCTGGAACTGGTGGATTGAGGCTGGTGGATTGAGAAACTGTACTTCGGGGTACGGCCCGCCGGGGCCTACAAGGCAGGGACCTCCTCGCGCGCCCGGCCGGAAGGAGCGGCGTCCTGGGCCGCATCCGGGTCCGCGCTGGCGGCCTGGTGCGCTTCCCGCGCCGCGGGCCGGCGGGGGGTTGACAGGATGTCCCGCAGGCGCTCGATTTCCAGGCCGATGCCGTCAATCACGTCGTGCACCGCGATCAGTTCCGACTCCCGGTTGAGGTCCCCCTGCATCTGCAGGTCCCAGGACCTGGAGCGCGTGTCGAACAACTCCGCCTCCTGCTCCAGCACGCGCGTGAACGTCCGGTGCAACTCGTCGACGCGC
>CBDUSX010000283.1:0-4219 GCA_965369935.1 uncultured bacterium | reverse complement strand
GACCAACTGTTCTCCGTGCCACGGCCCCGACCCCCGCAAGGACGGCCCCATCGGGCCGGCCATCGCCGGAGCGTCCCTGGAGTTGGTCACGGCGCGGATGCTGCACGGCAACGTCAATTACGACAAGAGTTATCCTCCCGGTTACAGCCCCAAGCGGGATACCAAGATGATGGTGCCGCTTCCGCATCTCAAACCCGATATCGGGGACATTGCGGCCTATCTGCAACAGGCGAAATGACCAGGAGGGCCCGCCGGCCCTGCCGGGAACGGCGAGCTTCCTCCGGCCGCGGAACGGGCCGGTAAAGGACCTGAATTAAGAGACTGACGAGGAGAAGCCGAAATGACTGAAGCGGTTTTGGACCCCAAATACCACTACACCAAGGGTGGGTGGATGACCTGGATTACGACCGTGGACGCCAAGCGCGTCGGCGTGCTTTACGCGGTGACGGCGCTGGTGCTGGGCCTGATCGGCGGCATGGAGGCCATGCTGATCCGTACTCAGCTGATCGTGCCCAACAACGATTTTCTGGCGGCGGGCACGTTCAACTCCATGTTCACCATGCACGGCATCATCATGATCTTCGGATTCGTGATGCCCATCAACGCGGCCTTCTTCAACTTCATCGTTCCCTTGCAGATCGGCGCCCGCGACGTGGCCTTTCCGCGGCTCAATGCCTTGAGCTACTGGGTGTTTCTGGCCGGCGCGTTGCTGTTCCATGGGGGATTCCTGATCGGCCAGTTGCCGGAGGTGGGCTGGTTCGCCTATGCCAATCTGACTTCCAGCCAGTTTTCCGGCCACGGAACGGACTTTTACCTGATCGGCCTGCAGATAATGGGGCTGGCCTCCCTGATCGCTTCCATCAACTTCGTCGCCACCATCGTCAACATGCGCTCCCCGGGAATGACCCTGCTGCGGATGCCCTTGTTCACCTGGACCGCGCTGATCACCAACATCCTGTTGCTGCTGGCCCTGCCGGTAATCACGATCGCGCTGATACAGGTGATATTCGACCGGTATTTCGGCACCAAGATTTACGCGCCCTTCGAAGGCGGCAGCGTGATCCTGTGGCAGCATCTGTTCTGGGTGTTCGGGCACCCGGAGGTGTATATCCTGATCCTGCCTCCCATGGGGATGGTGTCCGAAATCATACCCACCTTTTCCAGGAAGCCTCTGTTCGGCTACGTGACCATGGTCTATGCGACCGCGGCCATCGCCTTTCTGAGCTTCGTGGTGTGGGCGCATCACATGTTCACCGTGGGCATGGGCCCCATCGCCACGGCCATCTTTTCCGCCTCGACCATGCTGATCGCCGTACCGACGGGGGTGAAGATTTTCAACTGGATATCCACCATGTGGGGTGGCGCCCTGCGCATGACCACGGCCATGTGGTGCGCCGTGGGCTTCATCGCCATGTTCACCCTCGGCGGATTGACGGGGATCATGCACTCCTCGGCGCCCATTGACTGGCAGCAGCAGGATTCCTACTTCATCGTCGCGCATTTCCACTACGTGCTCTTCGGGGGGTCGATATTCGGCATCTTCGGCGGCATCTATTACTGGTACCCCAAGGTCACCGGGCGGCTGATGAGCGAGAAGCTGGGCAAACTCCACTTCTGGCTGGCCATGATCGGGTTCAACCTGACCTTCTTCCCCATGCACTTCCTGGGGGTGGACGGCATGCCGCGCCGCGTCTACACCTATCCGGAGGGCTTCGAGTGGGAGAACAGCAACATGCTGGCCACGATGGGCGCGTACATCACGGCGCTGTCCGCGCTGATCTTCTTCTACAACCTGATTACCAGCCTGAAAAACGGGGAAAAGGCGGGCAGCGATCCCTGGGATGCCCGCACCCTGGAATGGTCCGTGTCTTCCCCGCCGCCGGATTATAATTTCGTGGACCTGCCCAAGGTGGAGGCGCTGGACGACTTCTGGTACCGCAAGTACGAGAAGAAAAGCTACAAGCCGGAAACCCCGGCCGACGTGCTGCTTCCCAATCCCAGCTACTGGCCCTTCATTGCGGGCCTGGGCATATTTCTGCTGGGCGCGGGACTCCTGTACGATACCAGCGGCCTGTTGCTGCCGTTCCCGATTCCCCTGACTTCGATAATTGGGGCCGTGGTCTTGCTGGCCTCCGTTTACGGCTGGGCGTTCCAGAAATTTGAAGGCTAGGGGCCGCCCCCCGGAGGGGGAGGGCCAGGGCCGAACCGACAACACAGGACTTGGAGGAAATTTTGAGCGCAGGCGCACACGAAGAACATCACTACACCACCTTCGGGGTGGACAACCGCAAGCTTGGCATGTGGCTGCTGATCACGTCGGAATGCATGCTGTTCGGCACCCTGATCGTGACCTACATGATCTATCGCACCAAGAGCGTTGTGGGGCCCCATCCCACGGATGTGTTGAGCATCGGCGTGACGACCATCAGCACCTTCGTTTTGCTGATGAGTTCGTTTTCCATCGTGCTGGCGTTGCACGCCATTCAGCACGACGACCATCCACGCTTCCGCAAGTGGATTCTGATCACGGCCATTGGCGGCCTCGTCTTTTTAGGCTTCCAGACCTTCGAGTTCACCGAATTCGTGCATCAGGGCCTGGCGCTGTCCACCAACGTGTTCGGCAGCAGCTTCTTCATGCTGACCGGCACCCACGGCACCCACGTGGCCGTGGGGGTGATCTGGCTGCTGTCGCTGTATTTCTCTTCCCTGCGCGGCAAGCTCAGGGAGGATGCGGCCATCAAGGTGGATACGATGGCCCTGTATTGGCACTTCGTTGACGTGATCTGGATCATCATCTTCACCGTCGTCTACCTGTTTGTGTTCGTTTAGGAGAATTATCGATGTCTGCCGATGCCCATGCTTCTGAAAAGGCCCATCCCGGCCCAAAGACCTACGCCATCATCGCGGCGATATTATGCACCATCACCCTGGTAGAATACGGGGCGTTCAAGACCGAGGCGCTGCAAAACCTGCTGGTGCCCCTGCTGATCGTGCTGTCCGCGGCCAAGTTCGCGCTGGTGGTGATGTTCTACATGCACCTCAAATTCGATCACTATATTTTCAGACGAATACTGTATGTAGGTGTAATGTTGGGATTCGGAAGCATGTTGTGGGTGCTGGCCCTGTTTACATTCTCCCATCCCATCACTTCCGGCTAGCGCCGTCCCGGCATTTCCGCGAATTCTCCGCGCGAATCCTCCGTCCCCCCAAAGGGGCGGGCCCGGCTCCCGGCTGCCTTGCGGTTGAGACTGCCGGCAAGGCCTCGCGCGCCGTTCTTCCCCCTGGCGCTTCCCCGCGGGAGCGCATCGGTCCCTCCCACAATTTCCGCAGGTCATGAACACTGCCTTTGCCCATTCGGGGGAGCCGCATCAGGGGGCCGTTCCCGACGTGTCGCTGTTCAGCGACTGGAGCTTCGACCCGGCCTTTCTGCCGGTGTTTGCGGCGGCGCTGCTGTATTATCTGGGGCTGCGGGCCTATCGCAGGCAGGGCGGCCGCCGCTTTCCGCGCTGGCGGCCGCCCTTCTTCGCGGCGGGTGTGGCCGTCGTCGCGGTGGCCCTGCTCAGCCCGGTGGATGTTCTGGCCGATCACTCCTTTACCTGGCACATGTTCCAGCACCAGTGGCTGATGGCCGGGGGCGTCCCGCTGATTCTGCTGGGCGCGCCCTTCATCCCGGTCATCCGGGGCATACCCCGCCGCTGGCGCTGGAAGTTTTTCGTGCCCTTCGCCCGGAACCGGCTGGTGCGCACCCTGTTCATCTTCGGCACGCGGCCGTTCTTCGCCCTGCTGTTCATGAACGGCGTGGTGCTGCTGTGGCACTGGCCGGCCTTCTACGATCTGGCCCTGAACAACGACGCCGCTCACTATTTCGAGCACTTCTGCTTCGTGCTCGTGGCGGTGCTGTTCTGGTGGAACATCGTCACCCCCTATCCCTTTCCTTCCCGTGTCAATTATCCGATGCGGCTGGTGCTGCTCTTCCTCACCTCCATATTCAACTCCCTGCTGGGCTCCATGATCACCTTCTCCGATGTGGTGCTCTATGGATACGAGAGCCAGGCCGAGTTCTGGGGGCTGACCATGCACAGCGAGCAGGAGGTGGGCGGGCTGCTGATGTGGGTGGGTGGGGGTATGCTCTACCTGATCGCCCTGACGGCGGTCTTCTTCACCTACGCCTGGCAGGAGCGGCGCAAGGAGCCGCCCCGGGCGCTCTACATTTCCACCG
>CBDUSX010000282.1:0-4231 GCA_965369935.1 uncultured bacterium | reverse complement strand
ATCCGAAATGGGGGCAGCAGACGGCTTCGCCCGATTCTTCCTTCATCCCCGCCTTAAGCAGGGAGTATTGCTCCCCCTTTACGTTGTCGGGCGTGGAGGAATGCTCGGTGACGTTGTCCACGAGTACCAAAACTTCCACCCGCTCCACGGGGCACGGCAATCTCTCCTCTCTCGCGCTTTCCGGCTTGCTCATAGTGCTTCCCGATACCCGGATGAGTAAATTTCTCGCGACGAACCCTATCCTATTCGGGCCGGCTCTGGATTAAAGGAACATGGTATGCGTGCCCAAGCCTACCCACAATCAGGATGCCGCGCAATTGCGGGGCGGGCGGGGCCGTGGCAGAGCCGTGATTTGGCCGGTCCCGGCGGACGGGGCGGCGGCGGGAAAATCCGTAGGGTAATGGGTGCAATGAGATTGCATATCATTTAAACTTAGGCGCATTTACGAAATTCGTTACAGAGAGTCATGGGCGAGCAGCGCATATTCAACGGCAAAAAGCGGCGCCTGCTGCGCACGCGCATTCCGGGCGCGGAGGTGGCCTCCGGCGTGGGGCTGCTGGGCGTGCTGGCCCTGACGATCGGCTGGATCGCGGCGCAGGGGGACAACTTCAACGCCGCGGAGCGGGACCTGCCCTACGAGGTGCTGGCCGCCCGGCCGGTGGAGGACCGCCTGTACCGGCTGCCCGTAAGGCCCTGGGTGCCGCCGGGCGCGGCCTTCAGCTCCGGCGCGGTGGGGCGGAGGGTGGATCTGGGGTTGTTTCCCGGCGAAATTCTGGCCGGCGGCTGGGCCATCAGCTCGCGCCCCCGGCGCTTCGGAGCGGACAACCTGTACGAGAAAATCAACGGGGAGGCGGACAAGTTCATCCGCCAGGGCTTCCGGGAATTGCACTACATCGCCCTGAAGGCCCCCGGCGGGAAGGACGAGATTTCCATCGAGCTGTTCGACCAGGGGAGCTTCGCCGGGGGGCTGGGCATTTTCTCCGCCCATCGCAGCGGCGACCGCAAGATTCTCCGGGAGGGGCAGACACTATATTATACCACTCCCGTGGGGGCGATCGGGTTCAACGGCCGCTACTTCTTCCGCATCGCGGGCAACGCCGCCACCTCCGCCGTGCAGGGCAAGACCGGCGAGCTGGTGCGCGCCTTCGCCGGATTGCGTGGCCAGGGAAAGGGTGACGGGGCGATGCCGCTGGGCTTCCGGGTGTTCACAGCAGGCCTGGGCATGGACCCGGCCCGGATTTCCTATCAGGCCCGCAACGTCTTCCAGTACGACTTCGCCCGCGATTTCTGGTTCGGAAGCCTGAAGGCGGGCAAGCCGGGGCGCCTCTTCCTGCACCGGGCGGCCTCGGCCCAGGCGGCCAGGTTGCTGTTCGGCCGGATCGCCGGGGAGCACGGGGAGGATCACAAGGTATTGAAGCGCACGAACAACAGGGTGCTGATGCGCCATGGTTTCCTGAAAACCCACTTCGCCATGACCGTAAAGGGGCCGCTGGTCTACGGCGTGGAGAACGAGCCGGACGCCGGGCGCACCGCGTCCCTGCTGACAAATCTCGCCCGAGCGTTGCGCGATGAAAAATAAGCCCAGGCAACATCCCGAATACGTCAAGACGCCCCTCAGCCGGCGCGAGGTGCTCACGCGCGCCCTGGCCGCCACGGGGGTGGGGGCCGCGGCCTCCTACCTGGCGCTGGCCCCGGAGAGCTGGCCGCTTTCCCTGCGCGACGCCACGGGCCTGCGCAGCGTGCCCGTGCCCGAGCGGTTCCGGCTGCCGGACTTCCGGGTGGCCCGGCCCGCGGGCAGGCCGGAGGTGGGCATCGGCAGGGGGCCGGACAGCGCCATCAACCTGCGCAAGGCCCTGGAGGCCATCGGGGGCCTCGCCCATTACGTTCAGCCCGGCGACGTGGTGCTGGTCAAGCCCAACGTGGCCTTCGACCGCGCGCCCAACCTGGGCGCCACCACCCACCCGCACATTCTGGAGGCGTTGATCCGGATGCTGCTGGTGGATGCGCGTGCCGCGGAAGTGCGGGTGGCGGACAATCCCATCGAGTCCCCCGCGGACTGCTTCGCCAAGTCGGGCGTGCAGGGGGCCGCCGAGCGCGCGGGCGGGCGGGTCTACCTGCCGGACGGCAACGCCTTCCGCATGCTGCACACGCCGGGCGCGAAGCTGATCGAGAACTGGTGGTTTTTCCAGCGCCCCTTCGCCGGCGTGACCAAGGTGATCGGCGTGGCGCCGGTCAAGGATCACAACCTCTGCCATGCCTCCATGGGCGTGAAGAACTGGTACGGCCTGCTGGGCGGGCGGCGCAACCAGTTTCACCAGGACATCCACCAGATCGTCTCCGACCTGGCGATCATGATCCGCCCCACCCTGACCATCCTGGACGGCACCCGCGTGCTGATGAAAAACGGACCCACCGGCGGCGACCCCACCAACGTGAAGCAGGGCGACGCGGTGCTGGCCGCCGTGGACCCGGTGGCGCAGGACGCCTGGGCCTTCGAACATCTGCTGGGACGGGGCAGGGAGTTGCCGCAATATCTCTATCTGGCCGAGCAAAAGGGCGGCGGGCGCGTGGACTACGCCGGGCGCGTGAAGGAGGTCGTATGAGCAGCGGGAAACGAGGCGGGTCCATCCCTCCGGCGCGGCGGCTGCTGCGGCTGACCAACGTGCGGGTGGCGTCCCAGGCGGTGTTCTTCGCCGTGTTTCTGTTTTTCGTCTGGGCCACCTGGACTTCCCGGCTGGGCGGCTACCCGGTCTCGCGGCTGCTGGAGTTGGACCCGCTGGTGGCTCTTTCCACGGCGCTGTCCACGGGCCACCTGTACCGCTATCTGGGCTGGTCCCTGCTGGTGGTGGGGCTGACGCTGGTGCTGGGGCGGGTGTTCTGCAACTGGATTTGCCCCTACGGCACCCTGCACCAGTTCATCAGCTGGCTGTTCAACCTGGGCGGCACCAAGCGGCGCATTGACGACAACCGCTACCATTCGCGGCAGTTGCTGAAATATGCGCTGCTGGCGATCCTGCTGGTGATGGCGCCTCTGGGAGCGCTCCAGATCGGGCTGCTGGACCCCATCGTGATCATGTACCGCACCCTGACCACCGTGTTCGCACCCGCCTCGGACATGCTGGTGAACGGCCTGCCCGAGCCCCTGGCCGCCTCGGGCTTTGCGGATTCCCTCAAGTTCGCTCCCGGCGTCCCGCGCCGCATCTTCGTGGGCTCTTTCTGGATGGGGGTGATCTTCCTGGCGCTGGCGGCGGCCAACCTGTGGGTTCCGCGCTTTTTCTGCCGCCTGCTCTGTCCGCTGGGGGCGCTGCTGGGGGTGATCTCGCGCTTCGCCCTGTTCCGCATAGACCGCGACGTGCACAAGTGCACCGACTGCGATTTGTGCCTGACCCGTTGCGAAGGGGCGGCGGACCCACATGCCCAGGTGCGCCTGAGCGAGTGCTTCGGCTGCATGAACTGCATTGACGACTGTCCGGAGGACGCCCTGCGCTTCTCGTTCCTCAAGCTGGACCGAAAGCAGGTGCTGACCACCCCCGACCTGGGGCGGCGCAAGCTGTTCTTCGCCGTGCTGACGGGCCTGTTGGCCTTTCCCATGCTGCGCAACAACGGGCTGGCCACCGACGAGAACTTCTCGCCCAGGCTGATCCGCCCGCCGGGTTCGGTGGCCGAGCCGGAATTCCTGGCCAAGTGCATCAAGTGCGACCAGTGCATCAACGTCTGCCCCACCAACGTGCTGCAGCCGGCCACCTTCGCCGAAGGGGGCTTCGAGGCGCTGTGGACGCCGGTAATGAATTTCAACATCGCCCATTGCCAGTTGAAGTGTAACCTGTGCTCGGAGGTCTGCCCCACCGGCTCCATCCGCAGGATCACCGTGGCGGAAAAGCTGGGCAAGGGCGGCTTCCACGAGCAGGGGCCGGTGCGGCTGGGCACCGCGTTCATCAACACCAACCGCTGCCTGCCCTGGGCCAATCAGATTCCCTGCGTGGTCTGCGAGGAGGTGTGCCCCGTCTCGCCCAAGGCCATCCAGGCCTGGGACGAGGAGACCAAGGACGTGTTCGGAAACATGGTGCTGCTCAACAAGCCGTTCATCGTGCCGGATTTGTGCATCGGCTGCGGCATCTGCCAGGCGGAATGCCCGGTGGTGGACCAGCCCGCGGTGTACGTCACCGCGGTGGGCGAATCCCGCTCCCGCAGCCGGCGGCTGCTGCTGAAAAACCGGGAAGTAAAAACCTAG
>CBDUSX010000281.1:0-4242 GCA_965369935.1 uncultured bacterium | reverse complement strand
TTACTTGCGGTAGGCGCGCACCAGGCTTTTCACGCCGGACTTGCGCAGGGTGGAGGCCAGGCGGCGGGCCGCCTGCTCATCATCGAAGGGACCGGCGTAAATGGCAAACAGGCCCTTGCGGGTGCGGTTCACGCGGAAGGACACCTCCTCGAAGCGCTCCCGCAGGCCCCGGCGCTCGGTCTCGGCCTTGAGGGGATCGGGGAAGGCGGCCACCTGCACGATGTATTGCCCGTAGGCCTTCAGGCCCTGGGCGGGATTCATCTTGAAGGGCCAGCGCTCCACGGTGATCCGCACGGGCGCGGTGCCTTTTTTGATCATGCCCAGCCGCACCGCGGCGGACCGGGTCAGGTCCACCACCCGGCCCTTTTTGTACGGCCCGCGGTCGTTGACGCGCAGGCGGACGCTTTTGCCGTTTTCCAGGTTATCCACCCTGATGCGCGTGCCCATGGGCAGCACCGGATGGGCGGCGGAGAGCCCGTACTGATTGTACACCTCCCCGTTGGCGGTTCTCTTGCCGTGGAAGGTGGGGCCGTACCAGGAGGCCTGGCCCTCCAGATAGGGCGCCAGCGCCAGATAATCCTCCAGGGGCAGCAGGCGCAACGGGTCTTTCCCGGCCTTGCGGGCGGGCCGATTTGCCTTGCGCCCGGCCCGTGGCACTGCCGGCGTCCGGCGCGAAAACCTGTAAATTGGCGGGGGCGGGCGGCGCAGGCCTGCCCGCGCGGAAGCGATCCCGGGCGCGGAGTTGGCGGAATTGACGGGGTTGACGGAGCTGGCGGAGTTGTAAGTGGCATTGCTGTATGCGGTTTTGCTGGTTGCAACTTCGGGAACGGGCCGGGTGGGGTCTTCGAATTCCCCGGCGCTGTCAGCCCCGGCATCGGCCACGGCATCCGCGGCAGCGAATTCCATGGGCTCCGGCTCGCCCACCTCGGAGTACTCCCCCACCCGCTCTGGGAAGGGAATCGGGTCTTGCGGCGGCGCGCTGGAGAAGCTGCACCCGCCGATCAGCAGGAGCGGCAGCAGGCCGAAGCCGGATCGGCGGCAAACAAAGCGAAGCAAATTGAATCCGTTCATGCGCCTCTTTTTATATATAGATTAATGCGGTTTCCGGTTTGGCGGCTCAGCGGCCTTGCATCAACCGCGCGGCCCGCTTGGCGAAGTAAGTGAGGATGATATCCGCTCCGGCCCGCTTGATGGCGGTGAGGGCTTCCATCATGGACGCTTCCAGCTCCAGCCAGCCGGCCCGCTCGGCGGCCCACAGCATGGCGTATTCCCCACTGACGTTGTAGGCGGCCACGGGCAGGTGGGTTTCCTGGCGCACCCGCCAGATGATGTCCAGGTAGGCCAGCGCCGGCTTGACCATCACGATGTCCGCGGACTCCGCCACGTCGAGCAGCGCTTCCTTCAGCGCCTCGCGGGCGTTGGCATAGTCCATCTGATAGGTCTTGCGGTCACCGAACTGCGGCGCGCCCTGGGCCGCGTCCCTGAAGGGTCCGTAGAACGCCGAGGCCATCTTGGCCGAGTAGGCCATGATGGGCACATCGCTCAGGCCTTCCCCATCCAGGGCGGAGCGGATGGCGGCCACCCGCCCGTCCATCATGTCCGAGGGGGAGACTATGTCCGCGCCGGCCCGCGCGTGGGAGACCGCCATCTGAGCAAGTTTTTCCAGGGTTTCGTCGTTGAGGATGGTCTCGCCCTTGACCAGGCCGCAGTGGCCGTGCTCCAGCCATTCGCAGAAGCACACGTCGGTCATCACCACCAGGTGCGGAAACTTGTCCTTGATGGCCTTCACGGCCCGCTGGATCAGCCCGTCGTCGTCCAGGGCGTATTTGCCCTCCAGGTCTTTCTTTTCCGGCACGCCGAACAGGTCAATGGCCGGTATGCCCAGTTCCACCACCTCGGCGATGTCTTTGAGCGCCTCGTCAATGGAAAGCTGGAACACCTCGGGCATGGATATCACCTCGTTGCGCACCCCCTTGCCGTCGGCGATGAACATGGGATAGAGCAGATCGTCTACGCCCAGCCGCGTTTCGCGCACCATGCGGCGCAGGGCGGGAGAGCCGCGCAGGCGGCGGGGCCGGGTGGCGGGAAAGGACGTAGCGGTGAAAGACATAAGTTCCTCTTGATCGCTGATGATTCCGCCCGCCGCGCCGGCCGGGCTGCCGGTGCGGGACGTTGTCAATCATTCTAGCGCGGGCCTGCTACCAGTTCCACGGTATCCTCCAGGACGACTCTCACGCCCTCGCCCACCCGCATGCCGCGGCTCTTCTGCAACGACGCCCCGTAGATCGCCAGTTCCAGGTGGCCGTCGCTGTTCCAGATCGCGCCCACTTCGTCCGGTGTGCCGGCCAACTCCGCGTAATGGCCGCACGGGCGAGCCTCCTCCCCCGATGCCAGCAACACCCGCCTCGGCGCGGCGCCGCCCAGGTGGGCCGGGGTGATATTGGTAATGGCGTTGCCAAAGTGGTCGAAGAGCAGCACCTCGCCCTCCACGATGCCCGCCTCGGCCAGCGGCGCGGGCGCCGGCAGTTCGACGATTTTCTCCACGGCCGCGCCGAACCGCTCCGGCGCCTCGCCCAGCAACAGCCGCGCGGCCACCGGGGCGAACAGGGTCAGCCCGTCGAAAGATCCGCTACGCTTCCAATGGGGCGGGGATTCCTCGATGGCGGTCGCCCGCTTGAATCCCCCCTTCTGCGCAGCCAGGGTCAATAAGCCATTGTCAGGCCCTACAAGCAAAAAGCGTTCCGTCTCGATGATGAGCCCGGCGCGCGCCGAGCCCACCCCCGGATCCACCACGGCCAGATGCACGGTGCCGTCCGGAAACCGAGGGGCGGCACGGCCCAGGCACCAGGCGCCTTCGGCCACGGCGTGGGGGGCGATGCCGTGGCTGATGTCGTGAATCGCGGCCTGCGGGGCCAGGGAAAGCACGGCCCCTTTTAGGGCGCCCGCGTGGCCACCCGCGGTGCCGAAATCGGTGGTCAGGGTGAGGATGGGGCGCGCGCCCTCAGGCGGAGGGGTCATGGGCCACCTCCCGCCGCCAGAGCCGCCGCCCTTCCCCGGCGAAGCCCGGGGGCAGTTCCCCTTCCACGGGCAAAAAGCCGTTGGCCCCCAGAAAGGCCTCCCCCGCCTCGTTTCCTTCCGCCAGGGGCGCCAGCAGGGCCTTGCACTCGAAGCCGATAGCCAACTGCTCCGCCCAGGCCAGCAGGCGGCGCGCGATGCCCAGCCGCCGGAACTCCTCGTTGACCATCAGGGAGACGATGTAGAGCAGGGAATTCCAGGGGTCGCCCCGCACGATCAGGGCGCCGATCACGCGCTGGTATTCCCCGGTCATCTCCTCGGCCACCAGCGCGGCGGCATCCCGATCCAGCAGGTTGTCCAGCAGGCCAGAGAAGGTGGAGCGCGCCTCGGGGGGATGGCAGCGCTGATCGAGAAAATACAGCGCGTCCATGTCCTCCTTGCGGAATTCCCGGAACCGCAGCTCCATGCCCGCTCCCCCGCTCATGGCCTCCCCCCGTCTCGCCGCTGCTGCTCCAGCCCGAACACGCGCCGGGCGTTCTGCGTGGTCTGCTCGCGCACCTCCTGCTCGGGCAGGCCCTTGATTTCCGCGATGGCCCGCGCCGATACGGCCACGTTGGCCGGCTCGTTGCGTTCCTCCCGGCTCGGGCCCAGCACCGGGCTGTCGGTCTCCAGGGCCAGGGCCTCCAGAGGCAGGGCGCGCACCAGCTTTTGCTTTTGCTCCGAGCGCACGATGGAGGGCGGAATGGAGAACACGAACCCCGCCTCCGCGCCGCGCAGGGCGTGGGAGGACTTGCCGTCGAAGGCGTGCATCAACACCCGCCGGGCACCCTGGGCCAGCAGCAGATCAATGGTGTAATGGCCGGCCGAGCGCGAATGGACGTTCAGGGGCAGGCCGCATTCCAGGGCCAGGGCCGCCATGGTAACGAGAGCATTGCGTTGGGCCTCCCGGCGCTCCTCCTCCCGGCACACCCAATAGTCCAGGCCCACCTCCCCGATGCCGGTCAGTTCCCCGGCCGCCTCGCGGATCATGTCCGCCGTGCGCGAGACCTCCGCCTCCTCCATCCCCGGCCCGCGGTCGGCGAAGCGGTCCGGATGCAGGCCCATGAAGCACAGATAGCGCCCGTCGCCGCGGGCCAACTCCCCCACGGCGCGGTTCTCGGCCAGGTCCTGCCCCACCACGGCGATCCGGCTCACGCCCGCAGCGGCCGCGCGGGCCAGCACGTCCTC
>CBDUSX010000280.1:0-4246 GCA_965369935.1 uncultured bacterium | reverse complement strand
CGATGCGGTTGGCGACCGCCTGCCAGACCTGCTCGTGAAGGGCGCGGTTCCTGGCCCGGCCGGTGAAAATCTCGATAATGCGGGTGCCCGGCGCGGAGGTGGAGTCCCGCACCATGTCCCGAAACTCCCCCCAGTCCGCGGGGCGCAGCACGGTCACGCCGTAGGCGGCCGCCAGCGCCTGAAAATCAATTCCGTGGGGCGTGCCGAAGTGAGTCTCGTAAGGTTCGCCGAAATCGCGGATGGGCAGCATTTCGAAGATGCCGCCGCCATCGTTGTTGATCAGGATCACCGTCAGATCGAGGGCGAAGAGCTTGACGGCCAACAGCCCGTTGGCATCGTGGTAGAAGGCCAGGTCGCCCGCCACCAGCACCGCCGGGCCGCCCCCTTCGGCTTGCAGCGCCGCCGCGGCGCCCAGGGCGGAGGAGAGCGTGCCGTCAATTCCGTTGGCCCCGCGGTTGACCAGGTGCCGCACGGCCTTGCCGGTGACCGGCGTAAAGGCGTCCAGGTCGCGCACGGGCATGCTGCTCGCCGTGTACTGGAGCGCCCCCTGGGGCAGCAATTCGGCCAACTCGGCGAACACCCGCCCTTCGAACCAGCCTGGGGCATCATCCGCCTCCATCCTGCCGAACTGCTCGGCGATTGCCTGCGCGGCGATGCTGTCCGCTTTTTGGAAGGCTTCCAGCCATTGCGCGTTGCCCGGCCCTTTCTCGGCTGCCAGTTCCTCCGCCAGCGCCCGGCAAAAGGCCGTGGGCGCCGCACAGATCAGATCGGTGGGATTGTGGGTCGGCTCCAGCCAGGCCCCGCCCTCGTTGACCAGCACCACCGGGCAATCGGGATGGTCCGCCAGCAGTCCCTCCACCTGGCTTGAAGTGGGCATGGCCCCGAAGCGCAGCATCAGTTGCGGCGTCAGCTTTTCCCGCAAGGCGGGCGCGCGCAGGATGGCTTCGCCATGGGCGATCACGTGGGAGGTCTCGTGGGGGCCGCAGCGCACCTGGGAGGCGGGATCGGCCAGAATGGGATAACCGGTCAGGCGGGCCAGGGTGGCCACCGCCTCCGGCCATTCGGCGGCGCCGTTGCCGGCCCCGTTGCCGCCTGCTTCTCCGGCGGCCGTCATGGGCCCGCAGGCGATCAGCCCCAGGGGCGCAGCGCGCACGGCCTCCGCCGCCCGGCGCAAGGCTTCCGGCGCCGCGGAGGTGACGGGGGGTGTGCCCCGGCTGTAGGGGCCTGTGGCGCGCCCGTGTATAGCCGACGGATTTTGCGCTTCCAGTTCGGGCGGCAGATCCGCGGGCACCGGCGTGGGCTCCAGGGGTTTGGAGAAGGGAAAATTCAGATGCACCGGTCCCGCCGGGGAACGCGAGGCCTCGAACACCGCCCGGGCGGCCAGGGCGCGCAAATGGCGCAGGTTGGCCGCGGCCATCTCCGGCGTGCCCACCTCGAAGAACCAGCGCACGGCGTCCCCGTAGAGCTTGAACTGGTCAATGGTCTGCCCGGCGCCGGTGTCCCGCAGGTGGGGCGGACGGTCGGCGGTCAGCACGATCAGCGGCACCTGCCCGTGGGCGGCCTCGATGACGGCCGGATGAAAATTGGCCGCCGCCGTGCCCGAAGTGCAGAGCAGCGCCACCGGACGGCCGGTGGCCTTGGCGTGGCCCAGGGCGAAAAAGGCCCCGCTGCGCTCGTCAATATGGGTGTAGGTCTTGACCTGTGGATGCAGGGCCAGGGCCATGGCCAGGGGCGTGGAGCGCGAACCGGGGGAGATGCAGGCCACCCTCACGCCGCCGCGGCACAACTCCTCCACGAATATCGAGGCCCAGACAGTATTGCGGTTGGCACGGTCGAGCGGGCTACTCATCGGCGATGGCGGCCAGGATCGGCTTCAGTTTGAGCTGGGTCTCCAGATATTCCTGCTCCGGGTCGGAACCGGCGACGATCCCCCCTCCGGCGAAGAGCCGCACCCGCTTGCCGTTCAACGTGCAGGCGCGCAAGGCCACGACGAATTCCCCTTCTCCGCGGGCGTTCATCCATCCCACGGGCCCGGCATACCAGCCGCGCTCGAAGTTCTCGAATTTCCGGATGCGCTCGAGGGCCACCGGGCCGGGATAGCCGCCCACCGCCGGGGTGGGGTGGAGCCGCTCGATCATGGAAAGGACGGATACCGGAGTCTTGGAACGGAGGGTGATGGGCGTGTAGAGATGCTGCAGATTGTCCAGCTTGACCACCTGCGGCTCCGGCGGGCTTTGAATGTCCCCCAGCCCCTTGATGCTTTCGATGATGCCGTCCACCACGATCTGGTGTTCGGAGCGCTCCTTGCTGCTCTCCAGCATCCGCCGGGCCAGCACCTCGTCCTCCTTGCGGCTTGCGCCGCGGGGCATGGTGCCGGCCAGGGCGCCCAGATGCACCGAACCGTTGTCGAACCGCACGAGCTGCTCCGGGGTGGCCCCCAGAAAAACCTGCCCCTTGCCCGGGTTGATGATGAAATTGAAGCAGTCCGGATAGGCTTTGCGGAGATGCTTGAGGATGGGCAGCGGGGAACGCAGCTTGTCGGCAAGCACGTCCAGGGTGCGGGCCAGCACGACCTTGGAGAGGCTGCCCGCCCGGATATCGGCAAGGGCCCGCGCGACCATATCCAGCCATTGCTTTCGCCCATCCGCCCCCTGCAACTGCTTGAGCAGCCGGTTCAGCCCCGCCAGCGCCGTGCGGCGGGTGTCCCGCACCCGCGCCGTGGGCAGGCGCACCAGCTTGCGCGCCAACTCGGCGAACTCGGCCACCGTGGATTGAAACTTTCCTTCCGGCCCGACCATGCGGTTGATCATGGCGGTGACGCCCCCGTCCCGGCGCAGGATCATCCATTCCGGCACCACCATCTGCGCGGCGTCGAAGCCCGGCCATTCGGCATCGTCCACCTCGTCGAAAAAGGAAAATCCGCCCAGGGCGTAGGGGCCGGAATTGGCGCGGCCGCCGCTGATGGCGGAGGCCAGCAGGGGCTCGACCTTTTGGGCCATTTCGCGGAACCGGCCCTCGCCGCGGGCGCAACAGCGCAGGGCCGCGCCTCCCCCGACCAGCGCGAAATCGGTGCTGGGGTGTTCCCAATAGACCCGGAATTCGCCGTCCGCGCCCACGCCTTCCGCGAAGGGGAGCAGGTCCGCCGCCCCCAGGTGGAAGGCATAAGAGGCCAGCACGGGCCGGCCCGAGGCACTGGCCCTGTCGTGGGCGTCCCGGCAGACCTTTTCCAGTCCGTTCTCTTTATCGGGGCTCAGCACTGTTCGGGTCCTGATGCGAAAGCCACAAGGGCTGTTAGGGGATTGCCTTGACCCGGCTTGGAAGCAACACAATCGTCAATATACATTCTACGATATTCTAATGGTATATAGTAGTGCTGCAAATTTCTTTCCGGTTTTCATTGGCGCGCAAGCGCGACTCATTTGCCGGCAAGCGGCCGTCATCGGCGGAAGAGCAGCCCGTTTTTTCCGCCGCCGTGCATTGCCTGCCGCGCCCGGCCCATGCGGAGAAACCGACCGATGGAGGTGATCTGCTTCGATTTTGACGGCGTGATTTGCGACAGCGCGCCGGAAACCGCCCTGGCGGCCTGGAACGCATCCCACGCGCTGTGGCCGGGGGAGGAGAAGCCCCTGCCGGAAGCGCTGCGGCAGCGGTTTTGCGCCTTGCGCCCGGTGCTGCACACGGGCTATGAGGCCGTTCCGCTGATGCGGCTGATCGCGGACGGTGAGGTGGACGACGCGCGCATCCTGGCGGAGTTTCCGGCGCTGCGGGACGATTTTATCGAGCGGGAAAGCCTGTCCGGGGAAAAGCTGAAGGAGGTGTTCGGCGCCGCGCGGGACCGGCTGATCGAGCAGGACCGGAAGCAGTGGTTGATCTGGAACCGTTTCTATCCCGGAGTTGACCGAATTCTGGCGGCGGCCATCCAGCGGCATGAGGTCTTCATCATCACCACCAAGCAGGAACGATTCGTCGCGTTGCTGCTGAGCCACAACGAAATCGAATTTCCCATTGACCGGGTATTCGGGCTGGAGCGAAACCTCTCGAAACCGGAAATCCTGGCGGAATTGATGGGCAGGGCGGAATATCAGGGGGCCGCCTTTCATTTCATCGAGGATCGCCTGGATACCTTGCATCGCGTGATGGAAACCCCCGCCTTGCAACAGGTGCGGCTGTACCTGGTGGACTGGGGCTACAACACCGCCGCCCAGCGCCGGGAAGCCGCGGAATCGGAGCGCATCAAGGTGGTGTC
>CBDUSX010000279.1:0-4260 GCA_965369935.1 uncultured bacterium | reverse complement strand
AGCTAGGCTTCGCGCAGGGTCGAGCGGCGGGGGCTGGAAGGACGCTCGCGGAGCAGGCCCTCCTCGATGGGAATGGCCACCTTGGCCAGCACGGTGAAGACCATCAACCCGATGGCCCAGATGCCCATGGACACGACGATTTCCGTCCAGGTGGGCTGGTAGGGGAAGACCTCCCCGATGGGGGTGGGCACGAAGCCGGGGATGATCAGCCCCATCCCCTTCTCGATCCACACGCCGACCACCGTCAGCAGCAGCCCTATGTTCATCAGCCAGCGCGTGCGCCGCAAGCGATGAACGGACAGGATGCTCACCGCCACCAGATTCAACCCTATGGCCGTCCAGATCCAGGGCACCAGGGCGTTGTAGCCGTCCAGACCGAAGAACAGGAAGGTGGCCGACGCGGAGTGTTCGGTGGGGAAATAGAAGTCGGTGAACAGTTCCACCCCCAGCAGGAAGATGTTGATCTGCAAGGCCACCGTCACGATCGCCGCCAGGAGGTCAATCACCCTGGGGGCGATGCGGAGGCTGGTATTGCGCTCGATCACCTGCAACGCCAGGATGATCAGCGCGGGTCCGGAACAAAAGGCGGAGGCCAGAAAGCGCGGGCCCAGCACGGCGGTGTGCCAAAACTCGCGCCCCACGTTGGAGGAAAACAGGAAAGCCGTGACCGTGTGGATGGATATGGCCCAGGCGATGGAGAGCAGCACGCCGGGGAAGTACACCCGCAGGTCCGGCTCCCGCCCCTGGTATTTCACGAACAGGATGTAAAACGGGATGGTCAGGTTCAGAAACAGGTAGCCCGTCAGCACCACCACGTCCCAGGCCAGCAGGGAGGCGGGGAAGTTGAAACGGCCCAGCAGCGGGATCATGTGCCACAGCCGGTCCGGCCTCCCCAAATCGGCCGTCACGAACATCATGCACATCACCACCGCCGCCACGGCGATGCCCTCCCCGATCAGCACGACGTGCTTGATGTCCTCGCGGTGGAAGATGTAGGCGGGGATGACCAGCATCACCGCCGCCGCGGCCACGCCGACCAGGAAGGTGAAGTTGGCGATGTACACCCCCCAGGACACCTGGTCGCTCATTCCGGTCACGATCAGGCCCTGGCGCACCTGGCCCTCATAGCCGAACAACGCGAAGCCGGCCACCGCGGCCAGGGCGGCCATCCACAGCCAGTAGCGCGGGCCGCCCCGCACGGTCTCCCCGGCGGCGGCGAGCAAAAATCGGATCAGGCTGGCCATCAGGCTCCTAGTCGGAGAAGTACCAGAACTTGGGTTCCGTGGCCAAATCTTCCTTCAGGCGGAACACGGTCTTGTTTTCCAGCACGTAGCGGATTTCGCTATGCGGGTCCAGCAGGTTCCCGAAGATGCGCGCGCCCGTGGGGCAGGCCTCCAGGCAGGCGGGGTTTTTGCCCTTGCGCGTGCGCTGAATGCAAAAGGTGCATTTTTCCACCACCCCGGCGGAACGGGGGCGGTTGCCCAGGTAGTGGGTGAGGGGGTTGATCTCCTGCTTGGGCAGAGTGGGTTCGTTCCAGTTGAAGCGGCGCGCCCAGTAGGGGCAGGCCGCCATGCAATAGCGGCAGCCGATGCACCAGTCGTAATCCACCACCACGATACCGTCCGGTTCCTTCCAGGTCGCCCCGATCGGGCAGGCCTTGACACAAGGAGGGTTTTCGCACTGCATGCACTGGATGGGCATGTAGAATTTTCCGTGCCGGGGTACGGTCTCCGCGTCGTAGTAATGGTCGGAGTGGTTGAGGTTTATGTGCCCGTGTTCCAGTTCCAGCACCCGGATGTACTGAATCTGGGTGTCGCGGCTCTGGTTGTTTTCCTTCACGCACGCCGTCACGCATTTGCGTATGCCCTTGCACTTGGAAATGTTGAGCGCGTACCCGTAGAGCACGCCGGGAACAGCCGGCGTATTGCCCACCTCGATGTCCACCCCGTGCCTGCGGCGCGCCTTGCGCTCCAGGCGGGCCAGGGTTTCCCCGATCTCCGCGGGACTCATCTTCTTGTAATGCTGCTGAAACAGGGAGCCCAGGGCATCGGCGAGCACCTGCCCGTCCTCCTCCGCCAGATTTTTCGCCGCCGCCGCGCCGCCTGCGAAGAATGCTCCGGCCAGCCCCAGCAGCCCGCCCTTTTTCAGCAGGGCGCGCCGGGAAAAGCCAAAACCCCTCGCGCGATGTGCTTGCCGGGCCGCCATCATTCACGCCCCATTTGAATAACGGACCTTGACCAGGGCTTCCGGTGCGGGCGGGCCCGGAAGCCGCGGCGCTTGAGCCCCTTACGCACCAGCGGCGGGGGATCGGGCTTGAACGGCTTGATGGAAGGGGAATGGGCATCGTGGCATTCCGGGCAGGCCGCGATCCGTCTCGTCTCGGCCCATCCGCTGATGCGCTTGCCGTGGCCTCCGAGGTACCAGTCCTTCTGCCGCTGGGAATGGCACCGGCCGCACGTAATGTAGGAGCGGTCGAAGTCAACCGCTTCGCCTCCCGGCGGCGAGAGCGCGTCCTTGTCCTTGCCCCCGTGGCAGGCCATGCACCAGAAGCGGCCCGCCCCGTGATCGAGCACCAGTTCCTCGTGCTCTTCGGTCAGCTTGCGTTTGCGCGGATTGGGGGGCTCGTCCTCGTGGCAGTCGGTGCAGGGAAAATTTTCCAGCACGTCTTTCCGTGAGCGGACCTGAAAGGGGCGGACCATACCCCGCACATGCACCACGGGCACGCCGGCCACCCAGGCCGCGGACGTATCCCGTTCCGCCTCCCCCTCATTGTCCTCGGAGCGCTCTTCGGGCAGCCGCTGTTTCGCTTCCCCGGCCGCGCGGGTCAGGGCGCTGAGGGACACGCCGGCGCCCACCAGCACGCACAGCAGCAGCAACATCAGCCGGTCACGGGAAATCCGCATTGCTGGCTCCGAGAAATCCGGGGAGGCCGCCGCCGCTCCTTGCCCGGCGGGATTCCGCCCCGGCTCCCCGCGCTGCCTTGCGCGCCCCGCCGCGGGGAGCCGCCCCGCTCGATGCGCCCGGCGGGGTGCAAGGCGCATCGCAGGCGCTACTTCCGGGGCAGGGTCAGGGTATAGGCCAGCACGTCCACCTGGTCCTGCACCGACAGCGCCAGGATGGAAGGCATGTTCTCATCCGGCTGGCCCATCCGTATTTTGTGCAGGGTCTCCCACGGATTGCTGCGGGCCACCTGGCCCAGGTACTTGGGCTTTTTCTTGCTGCCGAAATTGATCTCCCTGCCTTCGGCGCCGTGACAGCGCGCGCACACCGTCGCGTAGAGGCGCCCGCCCTTGAATAGATCGCCCCTGGCGCGCTTTTCCGCGTCAATGTAGCGCGTCATGTCCACCTGCCCGGAGACCACGAAGGCAGCCAGGGCTTCCAGGCCGCTTTCAGGAATGAGGCCGCCGTAGCGGTGCGCGTCGTTTTTAAGAATGCGCACAACCTCCTGCCGCGACCCGCCCGCAAGGCGCCGGATGCCGACAATTCCGGTATAGTGCTTGCCCTTGGCATAAGCACCCTCCTTGCCGCGGCCGTCCCAGCCATGACACTCCTTGCAGCGCCAGGTGGAGGCGCCCTTAACCTTGGACGTCTCGGGATAGGATGGGTGCGTCGTCTTCGGTTTTGCCAGATCCAGCTCGGCGTACCACTTGTCGTAAAGCAGGCCGCCCTTGGCGATCAACGCCAGCTGTTCGCCCCCGGCCTTGCCCAGATTGTCCGGCCTGGCCGCGCCGCCCAGGTACACGGCGGCGAACAGGAAGGCAAGCAGTAGCGCCAGCGCGCCCAGCACAGGCTTGATGTGCCCACGTGTTTTATTCATCTGACCACCTCCAGTTGATTCGGGAATGACCGTATCTTCCTCCGCGGCGCCTGCGGCAACACCGGTGAGGCCGCCTCGACCCATGGCCGCTACAACGGGGAAGCTTGCCCCTGCCGCCGCCATCTACATGCAAAGCTGCCTCGCGCTTCAACCGCGCCTTCCCTCCCTGCAATACTGAAAATTGCGTGCCACACCAAACCGGCCGCCGGCCGCTCCACCGCCGGCAGTACGGTTTATCCACAAGCCACTGATAACGCGTATATTTTATGCGGTGCGGAGCTTGCGCAAGAAGCCTGCGTGCTCCATCGCTGTAGCGGACGCTACGCGATCGAACAGATTCCGCGCGACAGATTGACCCGTTAGGGGTACGCGGGTCCCGCTCAGCGGCGGGGAGCCGTTGCACCCGGCAACGAGGAAGAGACAGTCATCAACCGGTCTCGCGC
>CBDUSX010000278.1:0-4286 GCA_965369935.1 uncultured bacterium | reverse complement strand
ACGACAGGCTCTACAACGCCGAGGCCGCCCACACCCATTACAACAAGTACCGCGAACTGGTCAGCGGGCAGCGGCCCGAACGGCCCAAACGCTCCCAAAGCGCCGCCACGCCGGTGCGCCTGGGCGCGGGCGCCGGGCGCCATGCGGCGTCGCGCAACGGCGGGATAAGAGCCGGCGGACGGACGGCCGTAAAACGCGGGGGAGGCGCCGCATTGAAAGGCCGCGCGGTCAACGCCGCCGGCCCGAGGGGCAAGGCAGTCACCGGCCCGCGGGGCAAGGCGGCCGGAACGGTTACATCCGCCAAAGCGCCCGCCACGGGACGACGGGTACCGAGCATGGCGGCGGGCGGAGGACGGGCAGGCGGACAGCACGGCAGGCCGGCTCCCCAACGGGTAGCTCCCCTATCGGCGCTCCCCGGGCAGAGCGTGGGGCAGGACAATCCGAAGCCGGACGGCGGCAACGGCGATCACGAAACCACAGAGGAAGGACAAGGAAAATGGTGGATTCAAGACAGATTCACCCGGAATCGGTAATTGATCTGGCCAGCCGGATGGAACGGACGGAAGGCGCCACCGCGCCGGCCGCCGGCTCCGCGCCGGTTTCCAGTTCCGCTCCCGAGGCCCGGCAGTATCCCCTGGCCCTGCCCTTCCTGGTGGAGCGGCTGGAGGAGGGAAACCATCAGGTGCAAATGTGGGCCGCCTACCAGTTGGTGGATCGCTGGCAGTCCGAGGCCGATTGGTATCTGGAACGGCTGTGGAGTTCCCCTCTGCCGGAAATCCGGGATTCCGCCATCCATCTCATCGCCCGGCACCGCCTGCACCATTATGCCTTTCCGCTGCTGCGCGTGTTCAATGCGGACGAGGGCGGACTGCGCACGGCCGCCGGAGGAGCCCTGGGCCACCTGGGCTACGACCCCGCCACCCGGCCCCTGGAGAAGTGGTTCCGCGGGGTGTTCGCCTCCCAGGAAGCGAACCTGGAGGAGTTGGACGCTTCGGCCAGAGCGCTGTTGCTGCTGGACAACCGGCGCTACTGGGAGGAAATCCACGCCCTGCTGAAGGATTGTCACAACAACCATTCCATCTTTTCCGTTCTGTTCGGCGCCCTGGCGGCGCATGTGGAGAACGAGGATCAGGCGGAGCGCATGGCGCGGGCATACAAGGGACCGCGGGAAATCTTTCACGACTTTCATCTCACCCAGCACCTGGTGGAAATGGCGGGCCGGCCCAATGTGAGCCGCTACCTGCAATCGCGCATGAACGCACGCTATTCCCTGGCCGCGGCCTACCAGGAAGCCTTGCAGGTGCTGGGCGTGGACGTGGCCGCCGAAGCCCTGCGCCCCCTGCTGGAAGAGCTGGCCGGCTGCACCAAGTCCCAGAGCGGTCTGGAGCGCTTTCCCCAAGTGGCCGAAGCGCTGATCGAGCTGCTGGCGCCCGAAGAGCCAATCTCGGCCACCATCAAGGTTTTCCTGCGCGGATGCGCCTGCTGGATAAAATGCTGGGACGAGGCCACCCTCAAGGTGCGGGAAGTGGAATACCACATGCTCGTCTCCCTGCCCCTGGTGGCCCTGCTCAACCGGGCCGAGCGCGAGTGCCTGGCCGACCCGTCCGGGGAGGCCCTGCGCATTATCCGCATATACCAGTCTCCGCTGCTTTCCCCGTCGTTCATGGCCCGCGTGCTGAATCTGCTGGCCAGCCGGGAAGGCGAGCCCGTGATGGCGGGCTTGCGCGGCGGGCCGTTGTCCGGGTGGCTGCGCGACGAGGAAAAGGACGCCCTGTGGAAGCTGATGACCCGCCAGCTGGAGGACGTGGACTACCCCTTCGAGCAGATTCTGCCCGAGCCCTGGGTGTACCGGAATCCGGAGGTGATGGCGCAGCTGTCGGAATTGCTGAAGGGCCGTCTTCCGCAATACCTCGCCGCCGGCCGCGGCCAGGCGGTGGACTACTGCCTGGAGGTGTTCATGCGCGACGGCTCCGAGGAGGTGCTGGACCTGCTGCTGGATCACTTCGACACCCTCATCAATCACCACTACCGCACCTTCATCGAAGTGATGACCCACCTGCCGGATGCGCGCTTCCTATTGCCTCTGCTGCGCCATTACCGGGAGGGAGAATTCGAAATGCAGCGGCTGATCCGCTTCATCTGCGACGTGCATCGCCGCCCGTATCCGGATCTGCTGGAACTCCCGGCCCAAAAAGAGCCCGCCGGCAAGCTGCCCGCGGCGATGAGGCTGATGTGCCTGGCCTGCGGATTGTCCTATCAGTACACGCCCGAGGTGCTCTACGTGGACGAGGAACGCATCGAGCAGCGGCAAATCCCACTGTCGGAGGATTTGTGGGTACCCGAGCCTTTCTGCTGCAAGAACTGCAAGACGGAGGTGCCCCTGGAGCCCGATCAGGGCTTTCTGGGCGACTTGTACGCGGAGTTGATCGCCGCGCGCATGATGCATCTCTCCGGCGGGGAGGAATCCGCCCTCGAACACGTGCACCTGATTCCCTTTCCCGTGCTCAATGACAAGACCCGCCATCCGGACGCGTTCCTGGCCGAAGTGCGGCAGTTGCTGGAGCATTGCGCCACCCCGGGGGAGGAGGTGCCCTATCTGATCGAACTGGGCCGCTTCCACCTGGAAATCGGCGACCTGGAACAGGCCCGCGAGGCCTTTCACAAGATTCACGCCGGACCGGTGAAGTGTCCCCTGGCGCTGTACTACCTGGGCATCATCGCCTTTCAGGAGAAGAACCCCTACGACGCGCGGATTTATTTCTCCCGCCTGGTCAGCACCTGCACGCGGGAGGATTTTAAGAACGAGCTGGACAACCCGGTGGACATGGCCAACCACTACCTGAAGCTGCTGGACAAGCGGGAATTCAAGCGCTCCCATTTTCGCCTCATCTCCTCCTGAGCCGCCCGGGGAAAGTTGCCGGAAAATCCGCGGCGGCTTAGACTGATGATGACAATGGGGAAGGGGCGGGCCGCGCCGGCGGACAGCCGGAGGCCCGCGGCCGGAGATTGCCGGCGCACAAAGCTTAAGGACTTCCACCATGGCCGCAAAGGGCAAGCCGCCCATATACCTGGACTACAACGCCACCGCACCGGTGCTGCCGGTGGTGGCCGAGCGCATGCAGGCCGCCCTCACCGGGCTGCCGGGCAATCCTTCCAGCCCGCACCGCTTCGGGCAGGGCGCAAGAGAGGCCCTGGAATCCTCCCGCGAATCCCTGGCCGGCCTGCTGGGGCTTTCCCGCCGGGAACTCACGTTCAACAGCGGCGGCAGCGAGGGCAACACCACACTGCTCCGCTGGCCGGGCCTGGAGGACAAGCCCGCCCACGTAATCACCTCCCCCATCGAGCATCCTTCCGTTCTGCGCACCTGCGAGTGGCTGGCCGGGCGGGGCGTGGCCGTGAGCCATCTCCCCGTCAACGCGCACGGCGTGGTGGAGGTGGACGCCCTGCCGGAGTTGCTGCGCCCGGAGACGCGCATCGTCTCCGTGATGGCCGCCAACAACGAAACCGGGGTGATCCAGCCCATGGAGCGGCTGGCAGCGCTCTTGCGCGCCCACGAGGGCGGCGGGCGGGTGCTGTTGCATTCCGACGCCGTGCAGGCCTTCGGACGCATCCCCCTGCCCCTGGCCGAATGGGGCCTGGACGCCGTCACCCTGGCGGCCCACAAGCTGGGCGGGCCCAAGGGCATCGGCGTGCTGGGGCTGCGCGAAGGCTGGGAGGTGCCCGGCCTGGTGCTTGGAGGCGGCCAGGAGCGCGGCATGCGCGCCGGCACGGAAGCCGCATTTTTGGTGGAAGGGTTCCTGGCCGCGGCCCAGTGGGCCTGGCCGCGCATCGAGGAAAACGGAAAGCGGCTGAGCGGTCTGCGGGAGCGCCTGATCGGAAACTTGCGGGAAAGCGACGGGTTTTTCCTCAATGGCGAGGACGCGCCCCGCCTTCCCAACACGGCCAATCTGGGCTTCGAGGGCGTGGCGGCCCAGAGCCTGCTGGTGGCCATGGATTTGGCGGGTGTGGCCATCTCCAGCGGCTCGGCCTGCCAGTCCGGCGCGGTGGAGCCCAGCCACGTGCTCAGCGCCATGGGCCTGCCCGAGGCGCGGATCAAGGCCTCCGTGCGCATCAGCCTGGGACACGGCAGCAGCGAGGCGGACGTGGACAGGTGCGCGGAGGTGATGCTGGCCGAGGTCTCGCGGCTGCGGCGCAGGATCAGCCGCCATGCCTCCTAGCACCTACTTTGGACAAAAGGCGTTGGTAATAATGCGGGGGCTTTGCCCCCGCACCCCCAGCAGGGAGCG
>CBDUSX010000277.1:0-4313 GCA_965369935.1 uncultured bacterium | reverse complement strand
CTAGGGCCTCACCCCGGCCTTGTACTTGATGCCCAGGGAGGTCTTGAGCCGGCCCTGGGCCGCCTCGATGAAGCGGTACAGGTAGGCCCGCGTTTCGCGGGGGTCAATGATGTCCTCCACCTGAAAGGCTTCGGCGGTCAGGAAGGGGGAGCTGAATGCCCGCAGCTCCTGCTCGAGCTCCGCTTCCCGCCGGGTGGGGTCGGGGGCGTTTTCGATCTCCCTCCGGTAGGCCGCGGCCACGCCGCCCTCGATGGGTAGGGAACCCCATTCCGCCGAGGGCCAGGCGATCTGCATGTCCAGGCCGTTCTTGTCGCAAGTGGCCATGCCCGCCATGCCGTAGCATTTGCGGATCACCACGGTGAGGATGGGCACGGTGGCCTGCAACCCCACGTACACGCAACGCATGCCCTCGCGCAGGGTGGCGGCCTCCTCGGCCTTGCTGCCCACCATGAAGCCGGGGATGTCCACCAGGAATATGACGGGGATGTGGAAGCAGTCGCAGAGTTCGATGAAATGGCTCTGCTTGCGCGCCGAAGCGGCGTCCATGGCGCCGCCGTAGACCCTGGGGTTGTTGGCGATGACGCCCACCGCGTAACCGCCCAGCCGCGCCAGACTGGTGATCACGGAGCGGCCGAAGGTGGGCTGGATTTCGAAGACCGAGCCGCGGTCCATCACCAACTCGATCAGCCGGTGCATGTCGTAGGGCCTGCGCCGCTCTTGGGGCACGATGGACACGAGTTCCTCCTCGCGGCGCTGCGGCGGATCGTCCGCGGGGCCGAAGGGGGGAAGCTCCCACACGTTCTGGGGCAGGAAGGAAAGAAAGCGCTTGATCATGGCGAAGCAGGCCTCTTCCGAATCCGCCATGTTCTCGATGGTGCCCGCCCTGTCCACGGCGACCTGCGGCCCGCCCAACTCTTCCTTGGTCAGCTTCTCCCCCAGGGAGCGCTCCACCACCGGCGGCCCGGCGGCGAAGATGTGGCTGGTATCCTTTACCATCACCGACCAGTGGGACAGGATCGCGCGCCCGGCAGGCCCTCCCGCGGCGGTGCCCAGCACCGCGCTGATCACCGGCACCTCGGCCAGCAGGGCGGCGGACTGCTCGAACCCGTGCACGCCCGGAAAGACCGTGTGCCCGCGCCGCTTGGCCGAGGTCACGCTGCCCCCTGAGCCGTCAATGAGGTTGATCAGCGGGATGCGGTACTCCCTTGCCAGGTCTTCCACGAAGCCGCCCTGGCCGCCCTTGCGGCGGGTGGAGCCCCAGGCCGTGCCGCCCTTGACGGTGAAGTCCTCGCCGCCCACGGCCACGGGCCGTCCTTCAATCTTGGCCAGGCCCATCACGTAGGGGGCGGGCACGACGTGTGAGAGCTTGCCATTCTCGTAAGCGCCCTGGCCGGTGAGCTTGCCCACTTCCTGAAATGTTCCCTCGTCGGTCAGGCGGGCCACCCGCTCGCGGATGGTGAGGCGGCCCTGGCCGTGATGGCGCTCCACGTTCTGCGCTCCGCCCAACTCCTCGGCGAAGCGGCGGCGCTGCTCGAGTTCTTCGAATTCCGGCTTGCGGGCCATGGTGGTTCTTCCGGCGGGGCTGTGGTCCCCATCTGGTGGCGGCATTGATGGCGGCGATGATGGAAGCGCGCGGGGCGGGGGGCGGCTCAGGTTTCCAGCCGGGCCAGCAACTGCCCTTCCTTGATGGCCTCTTCCTCCTTGACCAGGATTTCCGCCACCTTTCCCTTTTCCGGCGCCAGCACGGGAATTTCCATTTTCATGGATTCGATGATGATCAGGGTGTCTTCCTCCTCCACGCTGTCCCCCTGCTTGACTTCGATTTTCCAGATGGTTCCGGTAATTTCCGATTTTACGTCAACGCTTGCCATGAATGCCGTCCTGTCAGTGAATTTTTAATGTAGTGAAACGGCGCGCCGCTCCCTTTTCTATATGGCTTCTATGCGGCTCCGATTCCGGGCCGCTGCCCGGGCCAATGATGCCGCTTTACGCGGCCCCGCCGTCTTTGTGGCGGTACACGACGCCGGCGTCTTCCAGCCGGCTTACCTCCTCCGCCGATATGCCGGCCAGTTCCGTCAGCACCTGCTCGGTGTTCTCCCCGATCCTGCGCCCGCTCCATTTGAGCTTGCCCGGCGTGACGGAGAGCCGGGGCACTACCGCCGGCATGGTGAGGGTGCCCAGTTCCTCGTCGGGCAGCTCGGCCAGCATCTCCCGCGCCCGGTAGTGGGGGTCGGCGAATATTTGCGCCGTGTCGAAGACGCGCGAGGCGGGGATTTCCGCTTCGTGGAGAATTTTCTCCAACTCCTCCAGGGTATAGCCGGCCGTCCATTGGGATATGATCTCGTCCAGGGCATCCTCGTTTTTGCAGCGCGAGGGCGAGTCGTGAAAGCGCCCGTCCGTGGACAGTTCTTCCCGGCCCATGGCGGCGCACAGCCGCTTGAACAGCGCCTGGGCATGGGCGGCGATGAGGATGTAGCTCCCGTCCTTGCAGAAATACAGGTTGTTGGGCGTGCTGTTGGGCAGGCGGTGGCCCGAGCGGTTGGTCACCTGCCCCAGCTTGCCATAGGTCAGCACGTGCGGCTCGGTGAAGCTGAAGGCGCCCTCGTACAAGGCGGTGTCCACCACCTGGCCCCGGCCGCTCTGCTTTGCGTGATTGAGGGCCATCACCGTGCCGAAGGCGGCGTACACGCCAGCGATGTAGTCGGTCAGGGAGACCGCCATGCGCGGCGGCGGGGCCTCCGGATGGCCGGTCAGGTGCCGCAAGCCGCTCAGTGCTTCCGCGATGATGCCGTAGCCCGGCCTGCGGCTGTAAGGCCCGCTCTGACCGAAGGCGCTGATGCGCACCATCACCAGGGCCGGGTTGGCCTCGGAGAGGGCCTCGTATCCCAGGTTCCAGCGCTCCAGGGTGCCGGGGCGGAAGTTTTCCACCACCACGTCGCATTTCGGCGCGAGCTTGCGGATCACCTCCTGGCCTTCCTCCCGGCGCAGGTCCACGGCAATCAGCGCCTTGTTGCGCAGCAGGCTGCCCGCATAGAGGGATTTGCCGTTGTCCATGCGGCCGAACGTGCGCAGGTCGTCCCCGCGCGCGGGCTCCACCTTGATCACCTCCGCGCCGAAATCCGCCAGCAGCCTTCCGCAGAAAGGGCCTGCCACGGTGGTGGTCAGTTCCAGCACCCGGGTGCCGGAAAGGGGTGGTTCCTGCTCAGCCGTGCTCATCGCTCACCTTACGTCAGTCCGCCGGCGCGGATTCGCCGCGCGACAGCTCATCGCCCGGATTTCCATTATCTTTCGATTAACTTGGATTTTATTAACACCATGCCCCGGCGCGCCTTGGCAACCGCGAAATGGCGATACGCCGAAGATTGGGGGGCTTTGCCCCCCAATCCCCCCAGCAGGGGCCAACAGCCCCTGCACCCCAATTGTTGCCGGGTGGTTCAGTCCAGCTTTTGGGGCTGGGGCTCGCCGACGGGGATTTCCATCAGGTCTTCGCCGAAGAACAGGTTGCCCTTGTAGATTTCCGCCATTTCGCGGATCACGCGCTCCCGTATACCGGGCACGTTCATCTGCTCGGTGGTGTGGCTGACGACCAGATTCTTCACACCCGCCTCCTGCCCCGCGGCGGCCACCTCCAGATGACCGCTGCAGGTGCGGGCCTGCTCCGGGCTGAACTCCGTGCCGGAAAGGTAGTGGGTCATGTGCACCAGCACGTCGCAGCCCGCCGCCAACTCCACCAGCGCCTTGGAGGGGCCGCAGTCGCCGGAGTAGCAGAAGGAGCCTTGCGCCGTGTCCAGGCGGTAGGCCAGGCAGACCAGGGTAGGCTGGGCATGGGGCACACTGATGGCCGTCACCTTCCAGCCGTTGTCCTCCACCACCGCGCCGCTGCGCAATTCGCTCACCTCCGGCGCGGGCCAGGCCCGCGGCAGCACGCCGCCCCGTGCCTCGTAGAATTCCTGGCTCAGCTTGAGTTCCGTGCGCGCCTCCAGGTCCGGGCCGAAAGCGCCCTCGCGGGAGAACAGCAGCTCGCTCATGCGCGCGATGAACGGCGGGCCGTAGACCTTCAACTCGGGGATTCGGCCCGCCCCCTGGTCCCAGCGGGTGAGCAGCAGGCGGGCGTAGTCCACGCAGTGGTCGTAATGCAGGTGGGTGAAGAAGAGGTGGGTCACCTCGGTGGGCTGCACCCCCGCTTCCAGCATGCGGTGGTAGGCGCCGGAGCCGTGGTCGAACAGGATCACGTCCGAGCCTGTGCTTACCATGTAGCCGGAGCTCATGCGCTCCAGGGAAGGGGTGGGGGTGCCGGTGCCCAGCAGTTGAAT
>CBDUSX010000276.1:0-4340 GCA_965369935.1 uncultured bacterium | reverse complement strand
GCCGCGGGGCAACGTCAACGACGTCCTGATCGCCGAAGCGCGGGCAGCCGACCTGACGGTGATGGGCAAGCGCGGACGGAACGATCCGCCCGACTCAGAGAAGCCCGGCCCCACCACCGAGGCGTTGATTCACGACGCCCTGCGGCCCGTACTGGTGGTTCCGGAAAAAGGACGCACGGAAGGTGGAGTGCTGCTGGCCTTCGACGGCAGCATCAGCGCACAGCGGGTGCTGGTGCCCGGCACACACCTGGCCAAAGCCTTGGGACGCGGCATGACGGTGCTGACCGTGGATCCCGACGAGCGGAAGGGCCGGGCCATACAGAGCCAAGTGATCAAATACTGCAAAAGCCACGGCGTCAATCCGGTGCATCAGGTGGCCCGCGGCAAGCCGGCGGTGGAAATCGTGGAAGCCGCCCGCGCCTACGATTCCGGGCTGATCGTGATGGGCGCCTTCGGGCATGGCGCCATCCGGCAGCTCGTGTTCGGGAGCGCCACCCTGACGGTGCTGGAAAAAGCGCCCTGCCCGGTGCTGCTGATGGCCTAGCCGTACGGTCCACGGCGCCGCGCCACCGGCACACTCCGCCGGGGTGTGGCCCGCCAATTTTGGGCGCCCGCGGGGGATCCTGCTTCTTCCCCCTTCCCGGGTCCTCCGCGGTCGCGTCCTTCCCCCCTTCCTTGACAAACCCACCCCTTTCCCGCTTGCTAGGGGAAATCCCCGCGCCGGCGCGGAGCTTGGCTCTACTTGCCCCGGCGCGCCGGCCGCGATTCATCACCCCATCCCTCCCACCCCCGCGATCATGGTACAGGCCACAGCAAAGGCCACCGTAAAGGCCGCCGTAAAAACTACGGGAAAGGCTGCCGTAAAGGCCGCAAGGCAGCCAGCCGCCCCGCGGAAAGAGGCCGCTCCGGGCAAGGTGGCCCTGCCCGGACGGTCTGTTCCTGCGAATTTCCCGCCTGAGAATACGCTGCCGGCGCGGGCGCGGATTTTGATCATCCGCTTCAGTTCCCTGGGAGACGTGGTGAAGTGCACCGCCCTGCCCCGGCTGATCAAGGCCCGTTACCCGCGGGCCCGCATCACCATGGTCACCTCCCGGGAGTACCTGGAGTTGATCGCGGACAACCCCCACCTGGAGCGCGCCATCGGCCTGGAGCGCCGCAGCGGTGCGGGCGGCTTCTTCGAGCTGGTGCGGGAGCTGGGCGGCGAGCCTTTCGACCTGGTGGTGGACGTTCACAGGAGCCTGCGCAGCCGGCTGCTGCGGCTGTTCGTGCGGGGCCCGCGCACCGCCTACTCCAAGCGCACCGTGCAGCGCTTTCTGCTGATCCAGTTCCGCCTCAACACCTACATTGAGCCCAGGGGCAAGGAAGAGGACTTCCTGGCCGGGCTGCTGCCCTACGGCGTGCGGGACGACGGGCGGGGTACGGAGTTGACCCTGGATTCCGTGCGCGGCGACGCCGCCCTGCGGGCGGGGCTGGCCCCTGAGTTGAAGCGCATCGCCCAATGGCGCAAAGCCGGGCAGCCGGTGCTGGGCATCGCCCCCATTGCCGCCTGGGAGCTCAAGCGCTGGCCCCTGGAGGCCTTCCGCGAGTTGATGGAAGCCTACGTGAAGAAGACCCGCGGCGGGCTGGTGGTGTTCGGGGGGCCGGGGGACGCGGAGGCGGCGGCGCTGGTGGAGGGCCTGGAGGCCCATGCCGTCTCCCTGGTGGGCCGCACCTCCCATCTGGAATCGGCCTACTTCGCCTCCCTCACCGACCTGGTGGTGGCCAACGACACGGGCATGACCCACCTGGCCGAAGCGGCGGGCACGGACGTTATCACCCTCTATGGCCCCACCAGCCGGGAGTTGGGCTACTACCCCGTGCGGCCCGGCAGCGTGGCCCTGGAACTGCCCCTGCCCTGCCGCCCCTGCACCCGCACCGGAGCCGGGCGCTGCACCCACCCCCATTACAAAGCCTGCCTGGAGGGCATCACGCCGCGGGAGGTATTGTCCCAGGTGCTGGCCGGGCTGCCGGCCAGGGGGCCGGCCGAAAAATCCCGCCGCCCCGCCCGCCGGCCCGGCATGCACAATAAACCGCAATGAGCCGCACCGGGCGGCACCCCCAAGGGCGCTTGCAATGAGCCGCAACGAGCCACGAACAGCCCCCCTGCCGATGCGCGCCTTCTACTGGTTGCTGCTGCTGCCTCTGGCCTGGCTGGCGGCCTGGGCCGTGGCGCTCCTGCGGCCCAAGGTGCGCCGGGGCATGGCCGGGCGCGCGGGCATGTGGCGGGAGTTCCGCCAGGCGGTGGAAAGGCGGGAGCCCGCCCGCCCGCTGGTGTGGGTGCATGCGGCCAGCGCCGGAGAATTCCTGCAGGCCGAGCCCGTGCTGCGCCGCCTGCGGGAGCGCGGGGCGCAACTGGCGGTGAGCCTGGGCTCGGTGAGCGGCCTGCCCTGGCTGGCACGAATCGAGGACTGGCCGGAGCTGGTGTGGGGCGGGCTGCTGCCCTTCGATTTTCCCTGGAACCTCAGGCGGCTCCTGGCCGGGCTGCGCCCGCAAGCGATCGTGTACGTGCAGGCCGATCTGTGGCCGGGGCTGGTCTGGACGGCCCAACGCAGGGGGCTGCCCCAGCTGGTCATCGCCGCGCGCACGGGCAGCGGCGCCAACTACCGCGCCCATGCCCTGCTGCGCCCCTTCTTCCGGGCCCTGTACGGTCCGCAGGCCGCCATCCTGTGCCTGACCGAAGCCGACCGGGCGGGCATGGCGGCCATCGTGCCCGGCCATCCGCGCCTGGAGGCCGTGGGGGACCCCGGCATCGAGACCGTGTTCGCGCGCCTCAAAGAGACAACGCCGCCGGCCCTGCCGGAAGAATGGATCGCTCCCGGCGCGCCGGTGCTGGTGGCCGGCAGCACCTGGCCCGCGGACGAGGCCCTGCTGATCCCGGCGCTCAAGGACGCCTTCGGCCGCCTGCCGGCCCTGCGGGCGATCCTGGCCCCCCACGAGCCCAGCGAAGCGCGGCTGAAGGAGCTGGAAGGCTTCCTGGCCGATGTGGGCACCGTGCGCCTGTCCGTGATCGAGGGAGCGCGGGGCGGGGAGATGGGCTCCAAGCCGGGAGCCAAAATACTGCTGGTGGATGCGGTGGGGCGGCTGGCCTCCCTGTACGCTCTCGCAAACGTGGCCTACGTGGGCGGAGGCCTCACCTCCGGCGTGCACAACCTGGCCGAGCCCGCGGCCTGCGCCCTGCCGCTGCTGTTCGGCCCTCGCCACAACAACTCCGCCGTCGCCGGCCCGCTGCTGGAAGCCGGCGCGGCGCAGGTCGTCACGGACGAGGAATCCCTGGGCGCCGCCCTGCTGCCCCTGCTCACCGACGAGGCGCGGCGCAGGCCCAGGGGCGAGGCCGCCCGCAAGCTGCTGGAAAGCCACGCCGGCGCGGCCCAACGCTGCTACGAGGCTATCGTGGCCGCCGTGCCGGAGTTGAGGGAGGGATGAGGGTGGAGTGACGCAGTTCCGCGCAAGGGGCTCTGCCCCTTGCATCCCCGGCAAGGGCCAAGGCCCCTGCACCCCAATAAATTGCGGGTGTTGGCCCAAGGGCCAGCACCCTCCTGTTAGGGGGGTTCGGGGGGGCTGCAACGCTACGTGTCTCGCGTTGCTTCCCCCGAATACTGTTTGTGAAATATTCAGGTTAGGCTGGCAAACTTGTCGCTTCAGGTAATACCCCAGCCGTAAAATCGAGCGGCACCGGACGGGCCGAATGCCACAGATGGGCGGGGCAGCGGGCGCGGCAGTCGCTTGAGCCGAAGCCGGGCACGGGGGCAGTTGCGCCGACCAGCCTGCCTACGGCCTGGTGCAGGGCGCACTCGCCGAGACCGTCCGGGGGAAAGAGCAAGGCGCCCAGGGGCCGCACGGCGGGTTCAGTGGTGAGCCGGTCAATGTGCCAGCGCACGGCCTTTTTCCGCGCCAGATGGCGGGCGACTCGCTTGCTCAACCCCCGCCGGGCGCTCCCAGTGTACAGATACCACCCCGCCGGAAACGCAACCCTGCCCAGGGCCCCCACCTTCAGCGCCAAGGGCCGCTCCAGCTCCAGCAGCAGCACGTAGAGGCCTGAGTCCAAGGATGCCATTGCACCTGTATCAAAAAGGGGAATATCGGGGGAACACGTCCCCCCGAACCCCCCTTTAACATTATTGGGGTGGCCGTTGGCCACCCCAATAATAAAAAAATTCTGTGGGGTGCAGGGGCCTTGGCCCCTGCCAGGGTTGCAAGGGGCAGCGCCCCTTGCCCAGCAAAATAACCCTATATATGGATGCTGCGGCCGGCCACGCCCAGGGCGGCTTCCTTGACGGCTTCGGAGAGGGTGGGGTGGGCAT
>CBDUSX010000275.1:0-4346 GCA_965369935.1 uncultured bacterium | reverse complement strand
CGCCTGGGCCGAGCACAACAAGAGCGGTTCCCGCGGCGCATCCGCCCATAAGCGAGGCGAGTACAAGGAGGCCATCAAGTATTTAACCCAAGCCATCGAGTCCGGCAGCATGTCCAAGCATCATGTGGTGCTGGCGCTGGAAATGCGGGCCGATTCCTATTGGAAAACCGGGCGGAAAGCACTGGCTTATGCCGACCGGGGGCAGGCCAATCTTTTGAGCCGCAAGTACGACCGGGCCATTGCCGACTTCAGCGAATACATCCGCCTAAAACCCAAGGACGGCTTGGGTTATAAGAGCCGGGGTATGGTCTATTTCAGGAAAAAGGAGTACGGCCAGGCCATTGAAGAATTCAGCCTGGCCATCGGGTTTGCCCCGGACGATCCGGGCGTCTATTACGAACGAGCCTTCGCCCACTATAGGAACGAAAGTTACGAAAAGGCCATTGCCGACTACACGGCGATGATCCGGTTGATGCCCGGGGTTTCGGCTGCGTACAAGGAAAGGGCCGATGCTTACCGGAAACTGGGTAAATACCAGGAAGCCATCCGCGATTACGGCAAGGCCATCGAAGCCGATCCCAAGCTATCCTTTCCGTTTTTCAAGCGCGGGGAGACCTACCAGATCACCGGGGAGTACGACCGCGCCATCGCCGATTTCAGCGAAGCCATTTCGCGCAAGCCGAAATGGCCCAACTACTATTACAGCCGGGCGGAGGCCTACCGGAAGAAGGGCGAAACCGCCCGGGCCGAGGAAGATCTCGCGAAGGGTAAATCCTTCGAATCCAAAAACCCCTTCGAACTCAACAACAGCGCTGATCGCCTCATAAAAGAGGGGCGGCTGAAATTGGCAATGGAACTCGTGGAAGAAGCATTGCGCATCAATCCCGACATGTCCTACGGCTATGCCACGCGCGGTGAGATCTACGAGAAGATGGGACAAATGGCAAAAGCCTGCACCGACTGGAGGAAAGCCCGAAAGCTAGGCCTGAAACCGATGGACGCATATCTCAATAAAAAGTGCCAATAGAACGCGGGTTATTGGGAGAATTGCTAAGCGAACCGCCCGGCCACCATTCCGCTTTTCGGAGGCGCATCATGTCCAGCAAAAAAAGAGGGACGCCCGTCCTAACGGCAGGAATTGCCTTCATGGCACTGGTGTTGATTCTCGTTTCAACCGCTGCATGCGACGGGCCATTCCAAAGCGGTAATTCCGCCCATGCAAATCCCGCTCAGGGAGACCACGAAGGGAAGCTTTTAGGCACCTTCGATTACAATAGTAGAGACTACAAGGGGGCGATTGAAGGTTACACCCTGGAAATCGACGGGGGAGACCTGACGAGGGAGGATAAGATAATGGCCCTCCATATGCGGGGCAAATCCCGCCACGCACTGGGGCAATACACGCAGGCCATCGCCGACTTCACGGATGTCCTGCGCCAGGATCGATCCTACTCCGAAGCCTACCTTTATCGCGGTGACGCATACAAAGAACTGAAGGAATTCGGCAAAGCCATTGCCGACTTCGATGAGTACATCCGGATGTTTCCCAAGGAAACAATGGGCTTCACAAACCGCGGCATTGCCTACAAAAAGCAGGGGAAATACGACCGGGCCATCGAGGACTATAGCCGGGCCATCGAACTCGACCCCGGAAATTCCCGCGCCCACAACAACCGGGGCAACGCCTACAAGGAAAAAGGGGACTACGGAAAAGCCATCGCCGACTACAACGAGGCCATCCGGCTCAGGCCCCACAACAACCCGAAGCCCTACCAAAACCGCGGCGAAGCTTACCTGGCAACGGGCAAATACAAGAAGGCCGCTGCGGATTTCGACGAGGTGCTCTGGGTCTCGCCAGAGCGCCGAAGTGCTAATTTACACCGGGGGAACGCCTACCGGGGCAAGGGCGATATGAAGAAAGCCTGCGCCGATTGGCGGAAGGCCGCCGAACTGAGCGAAACGGAGGTGGCAGCCATGAAGAAGGTGAAAGCCATCAAGGACCCCCGCTACGAGAATTGGCGGAAGGCCGTCGCGTCGCGCATAAAGAAAGCGGCGTCATCGTTGAAGAAGCAATGTTGAATGCGATCCGGGCGGGCGGGTTCGCACTCTCCGGCCTGCCTCCTGCGTACTGCTCTCCGTCGCTGCCTCCTCCGGACCCCCTCCCCCCCGCTTTGCGCTGGCAATTCGGGCCGCCGTTCTATATTCTCCCTGCAATTATTCTTGCTGCAATATTTGCCGGAAAGCCCGATGCCGGGGCTCCGTCCACTGAATCCATTGGGGCCGCGGCCCGCCGGGTGAGAGCCGTTTGAGATATAGGCGGGATGCCGCCGGCCCATCCGTGTTTGATGCGCGCCCGCCCCGGTAGGGGAACAGGCCAGGCCCAGAGCAGCTATGGCGAAGCAAGCGCAGGCGAAGAAAATGAGCGGCGGCCACGCCGTGGTGGAGTGCATCCGCCGCGAGGGCGTGCGCCACGTGTTCAACGTGCCGGGGGAGAGCTACATCGCCGCCCTGGACGGATTTTACGGCGCCCCGGAAATCACCCTCATCACCAACCGCCACGAGGGCGGAGCCTGCTACATGGCCGAGGCCTACGCCAAGGCCACCCGCACCACCGGCGTGTGCTTCGTCACCCGCGGCCCCGGCGCCACCCACGCCAGCATCGGCATCCACTGCGCATCCCAGGACTCCACGCCGCTGGTGCTGTTCATCGGCCAGGTGCCGCGCGCCAGCAGGGGCCGGGAGGCCTTCCAGGAGATAGACTACGGCCACTTCTTCGGCAGCATGGCCAAGTGGGTGGTGGAGATCAACGACGCCGCCAGGATCGCGGAGATTGTGCCGCGGGCCTTTCACGTGGCCCGCAGCGGGCGGCCGGGGCCGGTGGTGGTCTCCCTGCCCGTGGACATGCTGTTCGAGGAGGCGGTCTTCCACTTTTCCGGGCCCATCCCCGCCACCCTGCCCCATCCCGATCCGGTGCTGATAAAGGAGATGACGGGGCGCATCGCGGCCGCGGAAAAGCCGGTGGCCATCGTGGGCTCGGGCGTGCAATACGCGCGGGCCCGCAAGCAGCTGGTGGCATTCGCCGAGCGCTTCCAGCTTCCCGTGCTCACCTCCTGGCGGCGCATGGACGCCTTTCCCAACAACCACCCCCACTACCTGGGCAACCTGGGGTTGGGCATCTCCCCCGGCCAGGACGTGGTGCGGGAATCGGACCTGCTGGTGGTGATCGGCGACCGCCTGTCGGACAGCACCACCGCCCACTATTCCCTGCTGGCGCCGGGCCAGGCGATCGTGCACGTGGACATTGACGAGGCGGTGATCGGGCGCAACTTCCCGCCCGCCCTGGCCATCGTTTCCGACGCCCGGCTGGCCCTGGAGGCGGCCCTGGAAGAGCCGGCCCCGCCGCCCGGCGAAGGGCGGGCCGCCTGGATGAGCGGGCACCGCAAAATCTTCGAGGACTTCGGCACGCCGCCGGAGCGGCCTTCCGCGGCCGTGCCCATGGAACGGGTGGTGGCCGAGCTCGTGGAGACCCTGCCGGATGACGCGGTGATCACCGTGGATGCGGGCAACGCCTCGGCCTGGATACAGCGCTACTACCCCTACACCGCGGAGGACTCCTTCCTGGGGCCCATCGTGGGCTCCATGGGCTACGGGCTCACCTCCGCCATTGCCGCCAAGATCGCCCATCCCGGCCGGGTGGTGGTGGGCACCTGCGGGGACGGCGGGTTCATGATGAGCGTGCAGGAGCTGGCCACGGCGGTGCAGTACGGGGTGAACATCGTGCAGATCGTGTTCAACAACAACGCCCTGGGCACCATCCGCATGCATCAGGAAAAGGACTTCCCCGGCCGCAAGGTGGGCACCGACCTCAACAATCCGGATTTCGCGGCCCTGGCCGAATCCTTCGGCGCCCGCGGCTTCCGGGCCGAAAAGCCGGAGCAGTTCCTGCCGGCCCTGAAGGCGGCCCTGGCGGCGGACCGCCCGGCGGTGATCGAGGTGGTGACCGACCTGGAAGTAATCTCGGTCGCGGCCACCCTCAGCGAATTGAAGGAAGGCAAGGCCACCGGCCGCTAGGGGGGATAATTCACGAACAGAAATTGGGGGGCTTTGCCCCCCAACCCCCAGCAGGGGCCGAAGGCCCCTGCACCCGCTCTTTGCCAGGCCTGGCTTGCAGCCAAACCTGGCACATGACAAGGGGGAGGGAATAAGATGCCCTGCCTCACCCCCGCCTGCCCGCCGAATTGTAGGGGCGGTTCGCGAACCGCCCGCCTGATCGTAGGGAGCTAGCGGGCCTTCGAGGAAGGAGCCTTCCGGCTTGGCCTCGCAACCGGCGGGATTTGTTCTTTCCT
>CBDUSX010000274.1:0-4351 GCA_965369935.1 uncultured bacterium | reverse complement strand
GTGATGATCGATCCGGTGGCGCCGCCCAGGGTGATCGTTTTCCAGTACAACCCGCACACCCTTTCGCGCACCCTGAAGGCCCGCACCACCGGGGGCGGGGGTTCCAGGAGCGAGCCCCTGCGGCTGGAGGGCGCGCCGGAGGAGACCATCAAGCTGGAGGTGGAGATTGACGCCACGGACCAGCTCGAACACGGGGAGGCGCCCGCAACGGTGATGGGCATTCACCCGCAGCTGGCGGCCCTGGAGGTGCTGCTGTATCCGCCCAGCGCCCAGGTGATCGCCAACAGCGCGCTGATCATGGCGGGCACCATCGAGATCGTGCCCATCGAGGCGCCCATGACGCTGTTCGTCTGGGGGGCCAGGCGGGTGCTGCCGGTGCGGCTGACGGGCTTCAGCATCACCGAGGAGGCTTACGACACCGGTCTCAATCCGATTCTGGCCAAGGTGTCCATGGACTTGGGCGTACTCAGCTATTCGGACTTTGATTCCAACCATCCGGGTTACCACCTTTTCATGGCGCATCAGGTCTCCAAGGAGGTGATGGCCGTGGTGGGCAGCATCAGCGGGACGGTGACAGGAGCGATGGGCGGGTAAATTTTCGCGCTTGAGGAGAAACAACCATGTTCGAGCCGGCAAGCCGCTATGCGGCGCTGGAGACGGCCAGGCACGTGACGGCGGAGGGGCGGGAAATCGCCTACAAGCGCCGCCGCTTTCTGCCCCAGGGGCGGCCAATGGCCCTGCTGGTGGAGGTGGAGGTGGTGCAGGACGAGCGGCTGGACCTGATCGCCGCGCGCACCCTGGGGGATCCGGAGCAGTACTGGCGGGTCTGCGACGCCAACGACGCCATGAATCCGGTGGACTTGATCGCCGAGCCCGGCCGCACCCTGCGCGTGCCGGTGCCGCAATTCTAGGGATTGAGGAGTGGGCATGCTTTCGCTTGGATACCGGCTGACCCTGTTGATCGGGCCCACCTTGCCCGCGCCCGCGTCGCCGGAGCTTACCCAGGCGCTGGATAAGGTGGAGGTGACCCACAACGACAAGGGGCGCTCGGGCTTTCAGATCACCTTCCAGGCGGGCCGGAGCGGCCCTTCGGACCTGATGGACTATGCGCTTTACCGGAACCCGCTGTTGCAGGCTTTCAACCGGGTGGTGCTGGTGGTGATTCTCAATGCCATTCCCCAGGTGCTGATGGACGGCATCATCACCAATCAGCAGCTTTCCCCGGGCAGCGAGCCCGGTTCGGGCACCCTCACGGTAACCGGGGAGGACGTGAGCATGATGATGGACCGGGAGGAGAAGCCCGTGGAGCACCCCGCGCAGGACGAGTCGGTGATCGCCGCCAAGCTCATTGCCAGCTACGCGCAATACGGGTTGATCCCGATGGTGACGCCTCCGCCCACCAGCGATCCTCCGCTGCCCACCGACCGCACGCCGGTGCAGCAGGCGACCGACCTGCAATTTCTCAAGCAGCTGGCCGAACGCCACGGCTACGTGTTTTACGTCAAGCCCGGCCCCGCACCCATGACCAACAGCGCCTATTGGGGCCCGCCGGTGCGGGCGGGGCTGCCGCAGCGGGCCCTGACGGTGAACATGGGACCGGCCAGCAACGTGAATTCCATCAAGTTTCAGTACAACAGCCTCTCCACCGCCAAGGTCAAGGGCAAGGTTCAGGACCGCGACACCAACCAACAAATGCCGGTGGAGACCTTCGGCAGCCTGCGCCCTCCCTTGGCGGCCATGCCGGATTGGCTGGTCAATGAGAAGAACGCGCAGGTGAAGCAGTTCAAGGCCTCCGGCCTCAACGCCACCCAGGCATTTTCGCGCGCCCAGGGTGCGGTGGAATCCTCCACGGACCAGGTGCTGACCGCCAGTGGCGAGCTTGACGCGATCCGCTACGGCGAATGTCTGTGGGCGCGGCAGTTGGTCGGTCTGCGTGGGGTCGGGCAGCTCCACGACGGACATTATTATGTGAATAGCGTCACCCACTCGATCCGGAGAGGGGAATACAAGCAGCAATTCTCCCTCAGCCGGGAAGGGCTGGGGTCGCTTACGCCTACGGTGCAGGTATGAGTCAATATTTCGGGAAATACCGGGGGAAAGTGGAAAGCAACAAGGACCCCAATCAGTTGGGCCGGCTCCAGGTCAGCGTCCCGGCGGTGCTGGGGGAGGGAACGATGAGCTGGGCCATGCCCTGTGTGCCCTATGCGGGCCCGGGCGTGGGCTTTTTCTTCCTCCCCCCGGAAGGGGCCAACGTGTGGGTGGAGTTCGAGTCGGGAGACCTGGAATATCCCATCTGGACGGGCTGCTTCTGGGACACAGGGGACGTGCCGGCCGATCCCGCCGTGGCGGAAATGAAAATGCTGAAAACCGAGGGCATCAAGCTTTCGCTGGACGATACCCAGGACGCCGGGGGCGTGACCCTGGAGGTGGATTCGCCGGCGGTCTCCACGCCGCTGAGCATGGTGTGGGACAGCAACGGCATCCTGATCACCGACGACGAAACCGTCATCACCATCACGCCCGAGCAAGTGGAAATCGTCAACTCTGAGGTGTCCTTCAAGCTGACTTCCTCCGAAGTGGAAATCAAGAACTCGGACGTCGTCCAGCTTATCGGCTCCTCCGAGGTGACCATTGAAAACGGCGACGTCAAACTGACGCTGGCCTCCTCGGAGGCGGAGTTGAAGAACGGCACCCCGCTCATCAAGCTGTCCGGCTCCGAAATCGAGATCAGCAACGGTGGCGGCAAGGTGCAGGTGACATCCTCGGCCGTCAAACTCAACGATGGCGCCCTGGAGGTGACGTAATGGCAGCCTACTTACTGGATGAAGGGGGCACGGTGCTTTGCAAGCATGCCGGGCAGGCCGACCCCACGGTAACCAGTTCACAAGTCAAGGCCGGCGGCCAGGCCATCGTGACCCAGGCGGGGCCCTACACCATATCCGGCTGCACCCTGCCTCCGCCGACCGCGGGCAACGGGCCGTGCGTGACGGGCATGTGGGTTTCGGCCGCCACACGCGTCAAGGCGGGCGGACAGCCGGTGCTGCTTAAGGACAGCTCGGCGGTCTGCGTTCCGACCGGCACCGGCCTGGACGTGGTGATGACGCAAATGCGCGTAAAGGGGGAGTGATGCAAATCGGATATCCCTTCCGCATCGACGGGCGGGGCCATGTGGCCGAGGCGAAGGAGGACGACCACATCCGCCAGATGATCGAGCAAGTGCTGTTTACCGCCCAGGGGGAGCGGGTGAACCGCCCCACCTTCGGCTGCGGAATCAACCAACTGGTGTTTGCTCCGAACAGCGGCGAGCTTGCGGCGGCCACCCAGTTTCTGGTGCAGGGAGCGCTCCAGCAATGGCTGGGGGAGGTGATCCAGGTTGAAGCGGTGGAGGTGGAAAGCCAGGAGGCCACCTTGCGGGTCACGGTGCAGTATGTGGTGCGCCGTAATCAGCAGCGGCAATCCCAGCGATTTTCCAGGGAGCTTACGCCGTGATCCAGCAATTTTTCTGCTCAAACAAAAATCGCCGCCGCACCCTGAGGGACAACCCGGGCACCAACGGCATTGATTATCTGGAAGTGGTGGACGATCCGGATGATCCCAACGGTCAACGCCAGCGCATCCTGAATCTGTTCCTGATCCATGAGACCACGAACCCTCCGATAAACATCGGCAAGGAAAACATCTTGATCGAAGGGGTCGTCAACGAGGAGGTGATCCCCGTCACTCGGGTGTCGGGCGGCGAACCGAACCCCCCCAACATGCTGGAAATCGAGGTCGAGCGCCCGGGGGATTTTTCCACCTACCTGCTTCGCATTATCGACCATGCCACCGGGGAGCCCTTGCAAGGGATTGACCGGATGCTCTCGGAAGTAACGTTCTCTTTCAAGGTCGAATGTCCCACCGACGCCGATTGCCTGCCGGCCGCCAGGGCGCCCGCCGAACACCCGCCCGACCCGCAGGTGGATTACCTGGCGAAGGACTATGCAAGCTTCCGGCGTCTGATGCTGGACCGCATGGCGGTGACGGTCCCCGAATGGCCGGAGCGCCTGCCGGCCGATCTGGGAGTGGCCCTCGTGGAGGTGCTGGCCTATGCCGCCGATCAACTGAGCTACTACCAGGATTCCGTGGGTACGGAGGCCTATCTGGGCACCGCCAGGAGCAGGATCTCCACACGACGGCACGCCCGGCTGCTCGACTATCATATGGACGAAGGCGGAAATGCCCGGGCCTGGGTGTGTCTGGAAGTGCAGGGCGGAGCAAGCGAACAGAAACTGCCCAAGAATACGAAACTGCTGACCAGGGTGTATCCCGCCCAGCATCAAGCCGGCTCGCAAGAAACGCCCGGCGCCCAGGG
>CBDUSX010000273.1:0-4352 GCA_965369935.1 uncultured bacterium | reverse complement strand
AAGCTGGCGGTTACGTGGCGGAAAATAGCGTTGGCCGCCGCAGTGCTGGTTGTGTTGGGCGGGGGCAGTCTTCTGGGCTGGAATTATTACCAACTACGCGCTACCGCGGCGGCATTGGCCCTCTTCCAAAAGGAGGCCGCTCTGCCCCTGCCCGACCGGCCCTCCATCGCCGTGCTTCCTTTCGTCAACATTAGCGGCGACCCGCAGCAGGAATACTTCGCGGACGGCCTAACGGAAAACATCATAACGGACCTTTCACATCTCCGCGATCTGATGGTCATCGCCCGCAACTCGGTCTTCATCTACAAGGGCAAGGCGGTGGACGTGCGACAGGTGAGCCGGGAACTGGGAGTGCGGCACGTGCTGGAAGGGAGCGTGCAGAAAGCCGGGGATCGTGTTCGGATCACGGCGCAGCTCGTTGACGCCGTAACCGCCGAGCACCTCTGGGCGGCGCGCTGGGACCGGCCGATGAAAGATATCTTCGACCTCCAGGACGAGATCACCCGCAATGTGGTGGACTCCCTGGAGGTTGCCCTCACCGAAGGCGAGGACGCCGTAATGTGGCGCCGTTCGACCCACAGCGCCCGCGCATACGGAATCTTCCTGAAAGGCCGGAGCCTGCACCTGCTCTTTACGAAGGAAGGCGTCCTGCAGGCCAGAATCTTTTACAAGGAGGCTCTGGCGCTCGATCCCGATTTCGTCGCCGCCACCGTCTGGCTCGGCTGGACCCATTTCCAGGAAGTTGTCAATGGTTGGAGCGCGGACAAGAAGGCCAGCATCGGGCGCGGGGAAGAACTGGCCCGGCAGGCCATCGCGGCCGATCCAAACTCCAGCGACGGATATGGCCTGCTGGGATCGATCACCATGGCCATGGGGCGGCACGACGATGGAATCCGGTATCTAGAACGCTCCTTGGCATTGGCACCGGGCAGTGCCGATCCTCATGCATTGCTTGGCACTTTTCTCGACCGCGTGGAGGAACCAGTGTCGCCACGGCCACTCTCGCTGGTCAAGAAGGCGATCCGGCTCAACCCACATCCCCCTTCCTGGTACTGGAGCGTACTTGCCGCTACGAGTTTAACGTCCGGCGATCTGGACGGCGCCGAAGGAGCGGCGCGGAAATGCCTATCCATTTCACACATATCGGCTTGCTACAAATGGTTGGTGCTGACTTACATGGAGAGAGGCAACCTGGAAATGGCCAAGGTGACGGCGCAGGAATTCAAAAATGCACATCCCCAGTATCGGGCCAAAAACAGTCGAGCCTTCTACAAAAACAAAGAGAGGGCCCTTCGCCGCGAGGACTTGTTGCACCAGGCCGGAATTGAGTAAGGAAAAACCAGGCATCGCAACGACACCAAGCGCAGACTTTCCGCCATCCTGATGGCAACAGGGGGGCGAAAAGTATAGGGGTGAGCCGTGCCCCTCCTCTCCGCATGGCGGAGAGGAGGCCCGGGGGTGAGGTCGCAGCCCGCCTAGGCCGTGCGCCGCCTGAGTTCGCCAAGGCCGCCCCCGCGCATCACCGCGCCGGGCAGGGGATGGCCCACGATATCCTCGGCCAGCAGCGCCGCTTCGATCAGCGCCTCGAGGTTCACCCCGGTCCCGATGCCCATCTCCTCGCACATGAAGACCAGGTCTTCCGTGCAGACGTTGCCCGCGGCCCCTTTCAGCTTGGCGAAGGGGCAGCCGCCCAGCCCGGCCACGGAGGCGTCGAACAGGTCCACGCCCATCTCCATGCCCGCGTAGGCGTTGACCACGCCCTGCCCGCGCGTGTCGTGCAGATGCAGGCAGATGCGCCGCTCCGGCCAGCGCCCGCGCACGGCGCCCACCACGCGCTTGATGGAAAGAGGCGTGGCCCAGCCCATGGTGTCGGCCAGGCCGATCACCTTGATGGTCTCCCCCGCCTCCTCCGCGATGGCCAGCATGCGCTCCACGGCCAGCAGCACCTTTTCAGTAGAAATGTCGCCCTCGAAGTTGCAGCCGAAGGCCGTCATCACCCCCAGCCGTTCCACGGGCACGCTGTTTTCCCGGCAGATCGCGATCTGGTTGCGCTGCACCTGCTCGTTTTCCTCGAAGCCCCGGTTGGTGTTGTTGCGCATGAATTTCTCGGAAGTGGTGGTGGAGATGGAGCCCTTCATCTCCAGGCCCTCCGCCGCCAGCGCCCGCAGCAGCCCCCGCTCGTTGAGCCACAGGGCGTGGTAGCGCACGCCGGGCTTTCTGTGGAATCCGGCCACCACCGCCTCCGCGTCGGCCCAGCCGGGCACGGCCTTGGGGCTGACGAAGGAGGCCACCTGGATTTTTTCCAGCCCGGTTTCGGAAAGGGCGTCAATCAGCTCGATCTTGCGCTCGGTGCCGATGGGGCCCGGCTCGATCTGAAAGCCCTCCCGCGGGCCTTCCTCCTGGATGGTGACGCGCCCTGGCAGATCACTCATGGCTCACTCCGTATGTGAATTGGCGATGGCCGGATTTCCCGGCCGCGGGCGGCTCCCGCGGCGATCTCACCCGCCCAGCTGTTCTTCCAGAAACCGTCCCAAGACCTGGTTGTAACGTTCCGCATTTTCCCAGTAGGGGGAATGGCCCGCGCCGGGAAAATCATCCACCTGCGCGCCGGGCACCATGCGGGCGGCCATGCGCAACAACTCCGGCGGAAAGCTCTGGTCGTGCTCCGCGATCACGAACAGGGTCGGAACGGCGTAGCCCTCCAACTGCCCTGGGCGGATGGCGTTGGCAGGGTCAAGCAACGACCCCATGTTCCTGAGGTCGAAGCCCGTGTTGAACGCCCTCAACTGGTCGTACAGCATGGCCATGGCCGGCTCGCGCGCCGGATAGTCCGGCGCCAGGGCCCGCCCGGAGAGCGGCTGTCCGGGCACATCCCGGCGCTCACGCAGCTGGGCCATATTGCCCTCCATCTCTTCGGACAGCAAGCCGCCGGGGGTGGAGGTCATCACCAGGCAGGCCACCCGCTCGGGATATGCCAGGGCGGCCCCCAGGCAGGACCAGCCGCCCATGGACTGCGCGACCAGCGCCGCGCGGGCGATCCCTTCCGCGTCCAGGATGGCCATGATGTCCGCGGCAAGCTGCGGCTGGGTGAATTCCCCGCCGCCCCCCTGCGAGCGTCCGAAGGTGCGGTGATCGAACACGATCACCTTGTACCGGGCGGAGAAATGCGGCACCTGCTGCCACCAGCTGGCCGCGTTGCCGCCCCGGCCATGGGCGAACAGGACCGTGGGGCCTTCGCCGTGCACCTCGTAATAGAGCTTCGCGTTGCCGGATTGAACGGTCGCCATGGTTCTCCTGCTCCTCGCTTGAATCAGCCGCCGGGCTCGGCGATGGGCACGGTGACGCTGCGGATGGGGTTTTCCAGGCCCCAGCCGGGCAGGCAGGCCGCATGAAATCCGATCGGCGAGCCCGCCGCCACCAGAATGATGTCCTCCGCCTGCTTGACCACGTGCCGCCAGGCGTTCTCGTCTCCCGGCGTCAGGGGCTCGCGGATGCGCCCGGTGCGCTTCAGGTCGGCCACGCTGCGCCGCGCCTGTTCGTAAAGGCGCCGCTTGACCTCGGACTTGCTCCAGCCCTGCTCCTCGCAGCGCCGGGTCATTTCACCCGCGAACACCACCAGGAATTCCCCCTGGCCCAAAATGTTGTGAGAGCCCAGGAAGGACATGCCGTCGGCGATCAAGGCCAGGGACGGCGCGGGATCCTTGTCGTCGGAGATGCGGATGGTGGTCTGCCCGATAGTGGCGAACAGGGTCACGGTGCTTTGCTCCGCGGCGAAACCCCGCTCCACGTGCAGGGGTTCCCAGGGGCTGTCCGCCTCGTTTTCAGCGAAGCAGAAGGAATAGCGCCCCGGATTACCCAGGGTGGAACGGTCGTTCCTGCCGGGACGGAACTCGAACACGTTCATCAGCATCAGCCGCAGGGCCCTGCCGATGGTGGCGTTGGCGCGGAAGCCGTGGCCCAGGGCATTGTCGCGGGCGTTGATGCCCAGCCGCTCCGCCAGGGGGCCGTTGACGATGAGGGTCATGGCCGTGCTGCCGGTGGTGGTGGCCGGGCCGATGCCGTTGAAGGCGGGCTCGCAAAAGGCCTTCAGCGCCGCCGCCACGACGGGCATGTATTCGGGGCGGCAGCCGGCCAGCACCGCGTTGATGGCCGCCTTCTCCGCCGTCACGGTCTTGTTCTGGGGGGCGAAGGTGGCCAGGGGCTGATCGGGCTCCAGCCCGCCCCCTGCCAGCATCGCCGCGATGGACTCGCGGGTGGGAGGCACGACGGGCAGGCCGTCGGTCAAGCCCTGGGCGTAATAGTATTCGATCAGGCTGTCCACGGCGGGAGCGTCCGCCGATGCGGCCGGAGAG
>CBDUSX010000272.1:0-4355 GCA_965369935.1 uncultured bacterium | reverse complement strand
CCGTCCCTCGGCCCGTATATATTGTTAGACATGCAATAATCATTCTCGTGGCCCCTTCCTGCCCCGCATCCCTTGCGGATCATTGCCGCTTCTCCGCGGACGCCGGCTCCGGAGCGGGTGGAAGCTCCACCGGTTTCAGCGCCGGGCCTTCCTGTTGCGCCCCCTCAGGCGCCGCGCCTTGAGCCTCAGCGGCAGGCTGCCCGCGCGGCGGTTCGAACACGGCGGGCACGAACAGCGAGTTTTCCGCCGGGCCCGGCTTCATATAAGCCATGCGCGGCGGCGGCAGGGTAAGATATAAGGCCAGCGCCTCCCTCGGCTTCAATTCCTCGGGAAACAGTCCCCGCGCCTTCTGGATTTTGCTCCATTTGGCCACGTGCCATTCCTGGGGATAGTTCACCCAGGCCCTCGCCAAGTGATAGACGGCCAGGTCGTAGTGGCTCAAATACCAGTAGAGCGTGGCCAGATTTCCGTGCGCCGCGGCAAGATTCAGGTGCATGCGGTCCCGCTCGTGATTCGCAGTGGTGAGGATCTTCGGCTCGAGCTTGTTGAATCCCCCCAGGGTTTCGCGCAGCGCTTCGCGAAAATCCTCCAGGTCCATGGGGTCATAGTCCATCATGGGCTCAAGGCTGCGCAGCAATTGATCCTCCAGCCCCTGCTTGCCGAGTTCGAGCAAGGTGCGCCGGCTGATGCGGAACAACTCCTCCTCGTCCTCTTCCACGGACTGGGACGGGTCGAACAGCACCAGCCGCCATTTTTCCAGGGCCGAGGAATAGCGGTGTCCCACCGCGTGGGCATTGCCGCTCAGCAACGCCGGATGGGCCTGCACCTCCCCCGTGAAGGGATCGCGGGCCTCTCCCAGGGGCAAGTCGCCCTCCATCCCGGTGGGAAAGATGGCCTCCGCGATCAGCTCGGCCATTTCTCCGGCGGCTTTTTCCAGATCAAAGGCGGCCACCGGAATGGTCTCGTCGGGCAGATAGACCTTTTGGTAGGTCATGTGGCGCCGGATTTTGTGCGTGGCCTCGTTCCTGTCTGCCGGCCGGAGCTCTATCTCCACACCCAGGTGGATGGCCCGCAGAAACAAATTCTTGCCCGGCAGGTCCTGCACCTCGAACGCCGTCAGCCGCCCGGCTATGATGAGCGTATTGGCAAGTTCCGTCGGCGGCTCGGCGTAAATTCTCAGGTACGGCCGGGCCTTGATCTGGGCGATCAGCTTCACCTGGAACAGCTTCAGGTCTGCGGAATTGATGCCGGTGGCCCAGCCGGCCAGCCGCCCGCCCCTGGCGAAGGGTTCCACCACGATTGAGTCCACCAGGCTACCGAACAGGGCCGCCCGCCGGGGAGAGCGGATCACGTTCGGCGATCCGCAGCCGGCGGCGGCGATCGCCAGGGGAATTGCAACGCAACAGGCGAGCAGGCGCACCCGGGAAGCAGGCCTCATCACGGTAAATCCGTAGCCGGTTCGTGGAAACAGAGAGCCGCCGGGCCACAGGGCCCGGGCCCACTATGCTATATGAGGTTCAGGTCTTCCATGAACGAAAACAGGCGGCCCAGTTCCCTGGCCAGCGAGGATTCACCCAACTCGTCCTGAAAGGGCGGAATGTAGGACTTGATCATCCAGTACAATACGAGGGAAATCGTCGTTCCTTTGATGATGCCGATCACGCCCCCCAGGCTGCGGTTCACCAGGTCGCTCTGGTAAGGCCGGAAAGCCTCCCCCAGGCCGCTGAGGAACATGCCGCCGACGTATCCCACCACCAGAATAAGCAGATAGGACAACACTTCCGCCAGGGCCGGGTCCGGCAATATGCCGCCCACCTGGCCCGCCAGGTCCTTGTAAAACCAGTTGGCGAACAGAAATCCGGCGATCAGCCCCAGCAGCGAGAGCAACTCCTTGATGGCGCCCCGCATCACGCTCAAAAGCGTGAAGGAGAGGATCAACACCACGAATACGACGTCCAGCACGTTCAAGATCGACTCCCCTTCTCCGGCGGGCTATCCTGGCCCCGTAAAAGGCCGCACCCGGCGTAAAGCGTCATACAACACGACGGCGACGGCAGACGCCAGATTCAGGGAGCGCACGCCCCCCTCGTAAATCGGGATAGTATAACACTGTTCCTTGTTTCGTTCCAAAAGCCATTTGGGCAGCCCGGCGGTTTCCTTGCCGAAGACCAGCCAGTCCCCCCACACCGCCGGAATCTGCGTGTAGGGCCTCGCCGCGTGGGTGGTCAGCAGATGAAAGCCGCCGGCGGGCAATCCGGCCAGAAACGGCTCCATTTCCGTGACATGCCTCCAGTTCACGTACTCCCAGTAATCCAGCCCTGCCCGCTTGAGGGCGCTGTCGCTTAGATCGAAACCCAGCTGCCCCACCAGGATCAACTCGCAGCCCGTGGCGGCGCACAAACGGGCGATGTTTCCGGTGTTGGGTGGAATTTGCGGCTCGACCAGCACCACCTTTAAAGGTGGGTTTTTACGTTCCCCTGGCGGCATGACGACTCCTGCGGCCGCGGAGCCGCCCCTATTCCATGACGATCACCACGTTCATCAGGATGCCCTCGTCCGTCTCCGTCAGTGACCGGATTTCGTAAATTTTCCTGTCAAAGACGAACTCCCGGCCCACCTCGAGATCTTCCACCTCGAGATTTTCCAGCGGCATCCGCAGTTCACGGTGTCCTGTAATACCATAGATAATAACGTTCATGCGCTTCCGCGGGGCCGAATCGAACAGGGATGGATAATTATCACTGGAAATGCGATAAAGATGCCATCCAAATTCGCCGGGCGCGGCCCGCCCCACCCACCCGGGCACGGCCCCGCCTTATGCAATCCACATTATCCAGTGACGGGAAACAGGCCCATGAACGAAAGGCTGACGCAGGACACAGAAACCCCGCCCGGCGCCCCGGCGCCCGGGGAAACCGCCGAGGGCAAGCTCGATCTGTCCGGGCTCGAGCCTCCGGCGGACCTTTCCGAGTCCAGCATCGAGGAAGTGACCATAGACGGCATCTGCGGCGTCTACTGAGTGCGTGATGGACTTTTCCAGGCGTTACCGCTTTGCCCGTGGATTTTCCCTCAGACGGGAATCCTTCGGAGGGATCGTATACCACTACGAAGGCAAGCGGCCGGACCCCAGACTGTATTTCATTGATTCCCCCTTCCTGATCGGGCTGCTGGAACTGCTGGAGCAGGCGCCCCTGGACGAGTTGATTTCCCAGGTGAGCGCACATTTCCGCCTGGAACAGGCCCAGATCGCCGCGATCCGGAAATTTCTGACGACCCTTGCCGCCAGAGGTGCCTTTGTTGCGCAATAACGCCGTCGCCTCCGTGCTGCGCGGTCAGGGCCTCTCCGCGCCCATCACCGTCACCTGGGAGGTCACCAACCGCTGCAATCTGCGTTGCGCCCACTGTCTCTCGGACTCCTCCCCCGAGGCGGACACGAGGGCGGAATTCGACCTGGAAGAAGCGCGGCGGGTGGTGGATCAACTGGCGGAGGCCCGGGTGTTCCAGATTCATTTCGGAGGGGGCGAGCCCTTCCTGTTCCCCGGCTTCATGGAACTGCTGCGCCATGCCCAGGCGCGGGGCTTTTGCTGTCTGTGCATCAGCACCAACGGCGCCCTGCTGGACGCCCCCCGCATCGCCGCGCTGGAATCCCTCGGGGGAATCTACCTGCAATTGAGCCTGGACGGCGCCACGGAGGCCAGCTGCGATGCCCTGCGGGGGCCGGGCGCCTACCGGCGGGCCGTGCAGGCCCTGGAGCGGCTGCGGGGAACCTCCATCGTGCGCACCGTGAACTTCGTGCTGACCCGCCAGAACGCCCATCAGCTTGACGATATGCATGCCCTGGCCGGGCGCTTCGGCGCCACCCTGCGGGTGACGCGGCTCAAGCCCTCCGGGCGCGGGGCGGCGGTGTATCGCTCCATGCGGCCCACGCAGGCGCAGCTCGCCGGGCTGCACGGCTGGCTGACCGGCCATCCGGAGGTACTGACCGGGGACACTTTTTTTCATCTCAATCCCCTCGGCGATGCGCCCCTGCCCGGTTTTCAGTTTTGCGGGGCGGCCAAACTGACCTGCCTGATCACGCCGAAGGGGGACGTCTACCCCTGCGCGTTCACCCAGCAGCCGCATTTTCTGGCCGGCAACCTGCGCGAGCAGCCCTTCCAGGACATCTGGAGCGGCGGAGAGGTGTTCAATACCCTGTTCCGCCGGGAACAAGGCGGCGCCTGCGGCTCCTGCCCGGCCTATGAGGGCTGTGGGGGCGGCTGCCCGGCCGTCAAGCACGCCCTGACGGGCGGGCTGGAGGTTCCCGATCCCGACTGCGTGCTGGAAACGGCCCGGGCGGGCACGGACACGGCGCCCCT
>CBDUSX010000271.1:0-4358 GCA_965369935.1 uncultured bacterium | reverse complement strand
GGATCGGATCGCCGACCTGAACCGTTACTTTCGCAGGCAAAGGCAAATAGGGAATCAATGCCAAAGGCCCGACAACCAGAACCCACGGAAGGCAGAGTATCACCGGAAAGCTGTGCATTCGCAGCAGGCGATCCAGATTCAACCATTTCGCAAGCCGCAGTCCCTGGGTTGCCACATAAAATGTCTCGTGGCTGCCGGCTGTCACGACAGGAACTATAGGTACGCCCGCTTCAAGTGCGACCTTTATAAATCCCGTCCTTTCACCAAAAATGATCTTTTTCCGGTCTCTTGAAGGCCTGAGAGAATCCAAGTCTCCCCCGGGATAAACAAGAACTTTGCCCCCATTGCGCAGGATTTGAAGCGCATTTTCAGGTGTGGCGCGGACAAGGCCGAACCGCCTTAAGAATCCTCCCAGCAACGGGGCTCTTGTAAGTACATCGTGTCCCAACGCAAAAAATGGTTCCGAGGCGCCAAACCGGGAAAAATAACCGGCGGCAAAAACAAAGTCGGGCGAACCCATTCCTCCGCTGTGGTTGCCTACGAGGAGAGCCGCTCCCGGAGGAATCTTTTCCAGACCATTGACTTCGGCTCGAAAGTACAGGCTTAGGACTCTCAAGATGGGCAAAATTCTTCTTATCGAATCCGGCCGCCGGTCCTTGAAGAACATGGAATAATTCGGGGTTGCGAGCTTCATGCAAGGCGTTTTCCTGTCGATACACATCCCGGCGGGAAGGCGGCGGGAAGGAACCACCGGCCGGGCCTGTTCTTGCCCGCCTACAAATTGGGACGGATGTGGGCCCAGGGACGGGCCTGCTCGAAGGCCCGCGCGGCCTGGAGCACGGTCAGGTCCGCGAAGCGCCTGCCCACGATCTGCAAGCCCACGGGCAGGCCTTCTTTTGAAAAGCCGGCCGGCACGCTGGCGGCGGGATTGTGGGTCAGGTTGAAGGGATAGGTGAACGGCGTCCAGTTGAGCCAGCCCACCCGGCGCCCCTTGACCGACGGCGGCTTGAGCTTACCCACCGCAAAGGCCGTCACGGCCAGGCTGGGGGTGAGCAGCAGGTCGTATTTCTCGAAGAAGCGCCGCACCTTGGTCCAGAACTCGTGCCGGGCCAGCTGGGCCTGGATCAGGTCCACCGCGGAGAGCTTCAGGCCCTGCCTGACCACCTCCACCAGCATCGGCTCCATCTTTTTCTCCCAGCGCTTCAGGTAGGGCCCCAGGCCGCCTGCGGAGCCGGCCTGCCAGAACACTTCAAACAAGGAAGTAGGATCCCCGAATTTGGGATTGACCTCCTCCACCTTGCAACCCAGTTCCGTGAAGCTTTTGGCCGCGGCGGCGGCGATTTTTTTCACTTCCGGGTCCACCACGGCGTAGCCCAGGTCCGGGCTCCAGGCCACCCGCAGACCCTTCACGCCCCGGTTGAGCAGGCCCACGTAGTTTTCCGGCGGAGCCTCCAGGGAGGTGCGGTCGGCCTCGTGGGGTCCGGCCATCACCGAGAGCATCAGGGCGGCGTCGCCCACGGTGCGGGTCATGGGCCCCGCATGGGACAGGGCGTCGTGACTGCTCATGGGATACACCGGCACCCGCCCGAAGGAGGGCTTGATGCCGAAGATGCCGGTCAGCCCCGAGGGGATGCGGATGGAGCCCCCGCCGTCGGAGCCCTGGGCCAGGGGCCCCATGCCCGCGGCCACGCTGGCCGAGGCGCCGCCGCTGGAGCCGCCGGGGGTGCGCCCGAGGTTCCAGGGGTTGCGGGTGATGCCGGATACGGCGGAGTCGGTGACGCCCTTCCAGCCGAATTCCGGCGTGGCGGTCTTGCCCAGCATGATCCCGCCCGCCGCGCGCAGACGCTCCACCAGGGGCGGGTCTTCGTCCGGCACGAATGTCTCGTAGATTTTCGAGCCGCGCATGGTGCGCACGCCCTTGGTGATGGTGAGGTCCTTGATCGAATAGGGCACCCCATGCAGCGGGCCCAGGGGCGCTTTTTTCATCACGGCCTGTTCCGCGCGGCGGGCTTCCCGGCGGGCGGACTGGGCGGTGAGGGTCACATAGGCGTTGATTTTCGGGTTGAGCGCTTCGATGCGCTCCAGCAACGCGTCCACGATTTCCACCGGCGAGAGCTTCTTTTGCCGGATGGCGCTGGCCATCCGGGCCGCCGGCATGTAGCAAAGGTCTTCCTTGTTCATGTCCTGCCTGTCGATGGTTTTAGGTTATTCGGCAGCGGATGCCTCAGCCAGGTGCTTGCGGCCCATGGCTTTCAGGTTCGCGTTGAAAAAGCCCACGATCTTGGGCGTCTTGTTGAAGCGGGCCATGGATTCCCAGCGCTCGAACTCGCCCTGGGCGCCCAGCTCGGGCCATTTGCGCAACTGCCGCGCTTCCAGATCGAAGTTGAGGCGCTTGGCCGCCTCGTAACCCACCCAGTGGCAAAAGCCCCGGGTGAAGGTGTGAAAGGGGGACCTGCCGGCAAGATGGGGCAGGCCGAACCTGGCTGCGATGTCCGCCACGCCGAGTTGAATGATGGCGTACACGATCAGGGTGGGCTTGGTCATGCGGCGCAGGCAATAGAACACGCCGTCGTTGTAAAACACCGGGTAGCAGTAGCGGAGATAGTCGTCTATGAATTCCTCCTCCGGCAGGTCCGAATCGGTCTGCAACTCCCGCAGCTCCCGGCGGGAAGTCCACTCGTAGCGCGGCGCCTCGGGGGCTTTCAGGCCGTAGCCGGCCAGGAACGGATGCACCGGTTCCATGACGGGCGCCAACTCCGCCCCTTCGGCGATCACCTTGCCCCGGCAGAATTCGCACTCCAGGCCCAGCCCCTCCACCTCTTCGAGTTGCTTGCCGGGAAAGCGGCACACAAAGCAGCGCGGGGCATCCCCGAAGCAGGGCTTGCACACCTGCTCGCCGTAGTCGTTGTAGAAGGGCTCGTGTTCGGGGATTGCTTCGCGGCACAAATAGCAGATCATGGTTCCCCCGGCGCGGCGTCCGCCGGCTTTCGCCGGGCGGCTTCCCGCGCCCAGTTCAGCGCCTCTTCCGGGCTGGCCAGTTCGCCGTCCAATTGCAGTTCAAAGGCTTGCTTGAGCAGTATGCCCATCGCCGGCCCGGAAGGAAAGCCTTCCCCCTGCAGGTGCCGGCCTTTCAGCAAAGGCTGGGGCGGGCCGCCCAGCACCCCCAGAGCCTCCGCCCGCTCCAACAGCCAGGCGCCCGCGGGATATTCCTCCCGCTCCGCGTCCGCGGGATGCGGGGCATCATTCAGGGCATAATTAAGGGCATAGTGCCGCGCCCGTGCCAGGCGCTCCAGCAGGGGAATGGATACCCGCAGGGCCAGCCGCCGCACGCCCCCGTCAACCCGCCCTGTTTGCCCTGCGAACAGCAAGCCGGGCTGGGGCGCCTCCCGCACCAGGGTCACGACGGCCTTCACCAGCGCGGCTTCATTGGTCAGCCGCGCGAGGAATTTTCTCACAGGCCGCTCCACCGGGGCGCGGGCCTTGGCCGCCGCCGCACCATCGGGAACAGGCGGCACGGGCCGGCCGAATTCGAGGCAGAGGGCGGCCAGCATAAGGGCCAGCTCGTCGCGCCCCTCGCCCTCCCGGAGACGGGCCGCATGATCCACCGTGGCCATGGTGGCGGCCCAGGGCGCGGGGCCGTCTTTCTGCGCGGCGGCCAGTTTCGCAAGCTCGGGAAAGGCTTTCAGGATGCCCAGGGCTTCGGCATACTCCAGCCCGCGGGAGGGCGCCGGGGAGCGCAGCAGGAGCTTCCTGAATTCCTCCCACATGCGCTCCCGCGGCAGCTCGCGCAGGTCCTGCTCGCGGCAGATGGCCAGGGTCTCGGGCGCGATGGTGAGCGCGAAGCGGCCGGCGAACTGCATGGCCCGCATCACCCGCAAGGGGTCCTCCCCGAAGGCCGGCCCCACATGACGCAGCATGCGCTCGCGCAGGTGCGCCTCCCCGCCGCAGGGATCCAGAAAGTCATCCTCCAGGAAGGCGTAGCCCATGGCGTTGATGGTGAAGTCCCGCCGGCGGGCGGCCTCCGCAAAGCTCATGCCGGGGTCGGGCTCCACCCGGAAGCCCTTGTGGCCCTTGCCGGTCTTGGTTTCCCGGCGGGGCACGCTGACGTCGTAATCCGCCTCGCGGGTGATCAGCTTCAGCACGCCGAAGTGGCGCCCCACCTCATGCACCGGGCCGAAGCGCGTCAGCAGCTTTTTCAGCTTGAGGGGATCGAGCCCGAACACCTCCAGATCGAAATCCTTGCCGTGCGGCTGGCCGAGCAGGTAATCGCGCACCCAGCCCCCCACCAGCACCGGCCGCCCGCCCGCATCCCGGACGGCCTCTCCGATCTGCCTGATTTCGCGCGGCAGGGTAAATCG
>CBDUSX010000270.1:0-4368 GCA_965369935.1 uncultured bacterium | reverse complement strand
CCACCCCGTAGTCGTGGCGTTCCTTCACCGGGCGCATGGGCACCAGGGGCTGCATCAGGCTCTTCTCGTAATCCTTGCGCAGGGGGTGGCCCACAAAGCCGTCGTAGAGCAGCAGGAACTCCGGGTTGTGATGGCCCTTGAATTCGATGCCGTACATTTCCCGGCATTCGCGCTCGTACCAGTCCGCCGCCACCCACAGCGCCTCAATGGAGTCCACCTCGCAAGTCTTCTCATCCACCGGGATTTTCACGCGCAGGCGGTGATGGAGCGTGGTGGATTTGAAGTGGTACACCACCTCGAAGCGCGGCTTGCGGGGCAGGTAGTCCACCGCCGTGAGGTCAATCATCATGTCGAAGCGGCAGCGCGGATCGTCTTTCAGGAAGCGGAACAGGTCCAGCATGCCCTCGCGCTTGACCACGATGGTCTCGTCCCCGTGCTGGGCATGGCTGCCCAGGAAATTCCGGGAGAATTCCTTCTTGACAAGGGCCGTCAGCGCGGGCGCCTTGCCGGCGCCGCCCTTTGCTGCCTGGGTTTTTGCTGCCATCCTGTTTTTCCGGTGTGAGCGGCGCGCTTACTCGCGGCTGAGCAGCAACTCATCCTTGGTCTGGCGCGGGTTGATACCGCTCAAGCCGGAGGGGCCGCTGTCTTTTTCCTGGATTTGCTTTTGCAGTTGTATGATCCCGTCCAGCACCGCCTCGGGGCGGGGCGGGCAGCCGGCGATGAACACGTCCACCGGGATGATGCGGTCAATGCCCGGCACGGCGGCGTAATTCTGGTAAAACCCGCCGGACGAGGCGCAGGCGCCGAAGGCGATCACCCACTTGGGCTCGGCCATCTGCTCGTACACCCGCTTCAGGATGGGCGCCATCTTGTGGTTGACCGTGCCCACCACGAACAACAGGTCCGCCTGGCGGGGGGAGAAGCGAGGAATCTCACAGCCGAAGCGCGCGGCGTCGTAGTGCGGCCCATACACCGCCATGAATTCCATGCCGCAGCACGCCGTCACGAAGGGATACTGGAACAGGGAGAACTTGCGCGACCAGTTGATGACGTCGTCCAGCCGTGAGGTGACGAAACTTTCGGCGGTGGGAAATTTCAATCCCATTCCAGCGCTCCTTTCTTCCAGTCGTAGGCCAGACCCAGCACCAGCACCGTGAAGAAGATCGCCATCACCACGAATCCGTACATGCCCAGTTCGCGGAACTTCACCGCCCAGGGGTAGAAGAAGATGATCTCCACGTCGAAAATCAGGAAGGCCAGGGCCACCATGTAAAACCGCACGCTGTAACGCTTGAACTCCGAGCCCCGCGTGGGCAGCCCGGACTCGAAGGGCATCTTCTTGACCGCCGTGTCGCGCTTGGGCCCAAGCAGGATGCCCAGCAGGGTGAACAACGCGCCGAACCCCAGGGCCACCACGAACAACAGCAGCACGGGGATGTATTGTTCCGCCACCATCTTGCGAAATGCTCCTCGCTCTGAGCCCTGAAACTTAGCGTCCCGGATACTTTGCGCCCCGGCACGGGGCCAAACGCTCTACTCGTACTAGAGACGGAGGCTATCACAACCCCCACCCTTGTCAACGCGGGCTGGATTACGGACGGCGGTGTGAAAAGTTGAAGTGGGGAACCTGTACCCGAACCTTTCAATCTGATAGGATTTTCCTATAAATCCTTTACATCCGGAAGCGGCATCCATGAATCCCGAGACGATCACGTGGATCTGGTTTGGCGCAGGGGCCTTGCTGATGCTGGCGGAATTCCTGGTTCCGGGGCTGGTGGTGGTGTTCCTGGGGTTGGCCGCGATGCTGGTGGCGCTGGGCCGCTGGCTGAGTCTGCTGGAGGGGGAGATTTCCTCCTTCACCGCGTGGTTCATCATTTCCCTGGTGCTGGTGATTTCCCTGCGGCAATTCCTGGCCCGGTTCGTCCCGGCGGAAACCAGTTATCAGTCTCCGGAAGAGGACCTCAACGCCCAGGGAACCGTGGTCGAAGTGCTCGAGGCGGTGGACGATCAGCACAGCGACGGGCGCATCCGTTTTCAGGGTTCGAGCTGGTCCGCCACCTGTCTGGAGGGAAGCATCGCCAGCGGCGACAAGGCGCGCCTTCTCTATCGGGACAATGTGGTGTGGGTGGTGGAGCCCGCCGACGACAGCGATTCTCTGCTGGAAACCTGGCCGCCCCGCGGACATAAGGGAACATAGGGGGACGATCATGCGGCACCAGGAGCGTGCCGGGTGATATCGCGTCGCTTAATCGCATAAGTATCAGCGCGGCACATTGCCGGGCTGTCCGGGGAGGCGCGGGTACGGCCCGGCGATCCGTTAACGTCAGCAAGGAAGGATCAATATGGGAACGATAATAACGATTGCGACTCTGCTCACGGTTTTCATTATCTGGAAGATGATCATGGTCGTGCCCATGCGCGAGGCGGTGGTGAAGGAGCGGCTGGGCAAGTTCGCCGGGGTGCTGATGCCCGGTTTTCATTTTCTGATCCCATTCTTCGACCGCGCGGCCTATCGCCACGAAATACGCGAGCAGGTGATTGACGTGCCAAGCCAGGGCTGTATTACGCGGGATAATATCCAGGTTGAAGTGGACGGGTTAGTCTATCTGAAGGTGATGGACCCGGAAAAGGCAAGCTATGGCATCCAGGATTACCGCCGCGCCAGCGTCAATCTCGCCCAGACCACCATGCGGGCGGAAATCGGCAAATTGACGCTGGACAACACGTTTTCCGAGCGGGACACCCTCAACGACTCAATCGTGCGCGCTGTTGACGACGCGTCGGACCCGTGGGGAATCAAGGTGCTGCGCTACGAAATCCGTAACATCAATCCATCCGCGAACGTGGTCGAAACGCTGGAAAAACAAATGGAAGCCGAGCGGGAGAAGAGGGCCGAAATCACCATGGCCAACGCGGAACGGGACGGGGTGATCAATATCTCCGAGGGCGAACGGCAGGAAGCGATCAACCTGTCCGAAGGGGAAAAACAGAAACGCATCAATGAGGCCGACGGCCGAGCCAAGGAAATTTCCCTGCTGGCGCAGGCCACCGCGGACGGCATCCGCCGCGTCGCCGAAGCGTCGCGCAAGCCCGGCGGCCCGGCGGCCCTGAAGATGAAAGTCGTGGAACAGTTTATCGAGGAACTGGGCAAGATTCTGCAGTCGGCCCAGATTTCCGTCGTTCCGGGCCAGTTGGCGAACATCAAGGGATTCTTCGAAGGGATGAACCAGGTATCGGCCACTGTCACGGCGTCCCCGGCCAGAAAGCGCGGGGCCAGGCGGACGGCGCTGACCGAGCCGGCAACTCCGGCGGACTACGAGGAGGCTGAGGAGGCGAACTGAATGCGGCGCATGGCACGGGAACAACCGCAAGCCGCGGCACGGTCAATTTAATTTCAGCCGGGAGAAACCCTCATGATGCTCAGAGATATGCTCACATATATGTCTTTCTCCATCTCCACTTATGTCAACTTCGCCATCTGGGGACTGATATTCGTAATCGTCATGTTCAAGTTCGCCCGCTCCATCCGGCTCGTACCCACCCAATCGGCCTACCTTGTGGAGCGGCTGGGTAAATACCGCGCCACGCTGGGGCCCGGCATCCATCTGCTGCTGCCCTTTTTCGATGAGGTGACGTTTGTCCAGGATCTGAAGGAAGAGAGTATTGGGGTGGACCCCCAGGAGTGCTTCACCTCGGACAACGTGAAGGTGGAGGTGGACGGCGTGATCTACCTCAGCGTCACCGATCCGGTGAATGCCAGTTACGGCGTCACGGATTACCGCTTCGCCGCCACGCAGCTTGCCCAGACCACCACCCGCTCGGTGATCGGTACGCTGGATCTGGACCGTACCTTCGAAGAGCGGGAAATGATTTCCGCCAAGGTGGTCGATGTGCTGTCGGAACTGGCACAGGCGTGGGGTATCAGGGTGCATCGCTATGAAATCAAAAATATCGTGCCCCCCTCCTCGGTAAGAGATGCCATGGAACGCCAGGTGACCGCCGAACGCGAACGTCGCGCTACCGTTGCCAAGTCGGAGGGGGACAAGCAAAGCCGGATCAACCGCTCCGAAGGGCAGAAGGCGGAGTTGATCAATAGGTCCGAAGGGGAAATGCAACGGCGCATCAACGAGGCTGAGGGCAAGGCCAAGGAAATCGAGGCCATATCCGGGGCGACGGCGGAATCCATCGAATTGCTGGCCGCCGCAATCAACGCAAAAGGGGGAGCGGAAGCGGTGAGACTGCAACTGACGCAAAAATACCTGGGCGAGCTTGCCCATCTGGCCGATCAGGGAACCAGCGTGCTGCTGCCCGCCGACCTCACCCAACTCAATGACCTGCTGAGTGCCGTGGGACTGCAGGACGACAAGG
>CBDUSX010000269.1:0-4401 GCA_965369935.1 uncultured bacterium | reverse complement strand
GGATGGTGGCGGTTGGGTGGATTGACGGGATTGATGCTTGCGGCCATTCCTTGGAATTTCCCCTCAAATGTGTGGATGATAGTGGGCAAAAGCGGATTCACGCGCTGCAAATACCGGCGCCTTCCGCTTCCCAGGACAGGAAAGCGGGAGGGGCGCTCTCGGGAGCGGCGGGCGTGGAACGATGATCGCACCTTAGTACCTTGACTTGGAGAACGGTAAATTGCAAACTTCGGCGCTGTCAACCGGAGACGGCTACGCCCGCCCGCGCATCCGCCGCAAATCCGGGAGCCCGGCCCTGGTGGCGCTCAAGCCCCCGGCGCGGACGGAGGCCCGGCAGCCGTGCGGCATGCCCTCCGGCCCATCCCCTGAAGCTATGCACCGGCCATGAACGCAGAACCCAACCTTTCCCTGAGACGCTCCCGGCAGACCGGCGCCTGGATTTGCCTGGGCGCACTGGTGGCCGGCGGGCTGTTTCTGGTGGGCCTGCTGCAGGGGTCGTACTGGGTGCTGGCCCTGCCCGTGGCGATAGGGGTGCTGGCGGTGCTGGCGCTGGCTTTCTGGATCGGCTACACCATCAACACCATTGACCACATTCCGGCGGAAGCCGAGCGCTATCAGGGCGCCGGAGCCCGGCGCATCGCCCTGTTGATCTGTGCCGGCTGCGTGCTGTTGGCGGTGGTGTTCCTGGCCGGCGTGCTGCAGCGCTCCTACCTGGCCCTGGCCATCCCGGTGACTGTCGCCGTGCTGGGCATGTGCGGGATGGTGTTCTGGATCGGCTGGGCCATCGTGACCCAGCGCACCACCCTGCCGGAAGCAGACGCCGGGGAAGACGCGCAGGGCGAAGAGGAAGCGGCCGCCTCCGGCGGTTCGGCGTCATGAGAATCTGCCTGATCGGGTACCGTGGCAATCCTTATTCCGGCGGCCAGGGCATTTACCTGTACCACCTGTCGCGGGAGTTGGCGCGGCTGGGGCATCAGGTGGAGGCCATCGTGGGCCCGCCCTATCCGCGGCCCATGGAGGGCTGGTGCCGGGTGCACAAGCTGCCCAACCTGAACCTGTGGGGACGCTATTGGGGGGACTGGCTGCCCCGCGAGCGGCCCCTGGAACTGCTGGACCCCTGGAATCTGTTCGATTTCGCCGCCACCCGCCTGCGGTTTTTCCCCGAACCTTTGTCCTTCAGCTTCCGGGCCTTCGCCGCCTTGCGGCGCCTGCTGGACGCTGGCCGCTTTGATCTGCTGCACGACGTGCAGACCCTGGGCTACGGCATCTGGGCCATGAAGGGTTTCGGGATTCCCATCCTCACCACCGTGCATCATCCCCTGACCGTGGACCGGCGCGAGGCGTTCGCCCAGGACAAGAGCTTCGAGGAGTTTTACCACAGCGCCGTGTTCTTTCCCGTGACCATGCAAGGCTTCGTGATCCGCCGCCTGGCCCACGTGATCACCGCCTCCGCCGCGGGCCGGGAGGCGATATTGCGGGATTTCCGGGTGCCGCAGGAGCGCATCTCGGTGGTGCCCAACGGGCTGGACACCGCCGCCTTCCGCAATTCGGGCCGGGAGGAGCGCCGGGAGAACACCCTGCTATTCGTGGGCAACACCGACGACGTCAAGAAGGGCGCGGTGCACCTGCTTCAGGCCATGCGGCTCCTGCCTGAGCGGGTGCGGCTGCGCATCGTGGACGAGCCCTATCCGGCCAAGACGCTCATTCCGCGGGAAGTGGAGCGGCTCGGCTTGACCGGGCGGGTGACCTTCACCGGCAAGCTCAGCGAAGCCCGGCTGATCCAGGAATACAGCCGCTGCACCGCCCTGGTGCAGCCTTCCCTGTACGAGGGATTCGGGCTGCCCGCGGCGGAGGCCGCGGCCTGCGGCACGCCCGTGGTGGCCACGGAAGTGGGGGCGGTGGCGGAGGTGGTGACGCCGGAGACCGGTGTGCTGGTGCCCCCCGCCGATCCGCAGGCCCTGGCCGATGCGGCGTCCGCGCTGCTGGACGATCCGGAGCGCCGGGCGGCCTTGGGGCGGGCGGGCCGGCGGCGCATGGTGAGCAGGTTTTCCTGGCCCAGCACCGCCCGCAACACCGTGAAGGTGTACGAGCGCGTGCTGGCCGGGCAGGGGGCGCTGTGAAAATCTGCCTGCTCACCTATCGCGGGAACCCCTTTTGCGGGGGCCAGGGGGTCTACGTCTCCCACCTGGCCCGCGAGCTGGCGCGCCAGGGCCATGAGGTGCATTGCATATCGGGTCCCCCCTATCCGCAGGAAGAGGACGGCGTGACCTGGCACCGCGTGGGCGGGTTGCAACTGTACGGCGGCAACGGCGGCTACCCCCCCCGGGCCAACCCCCTGGCCGCCTTCTCGCCGCTCAATCTTTACGACTTCGCCGCTTTCCGCGCCGGCGTATTCTCCGAGATGGCCACCTTCAGCATGCGGGCCTTCTTCAAGCTGCGGGAGCTTTTGCCCAGGCACCGCTTTGAGGTCATTCACGACAACCAGTCCCTGGGCTGGGGGCTTCTGCCCATGAAAACCCTGGGCGTTCCGGTGCTGGCCACCATCCACCACCCGCTCACCGTGGACCGGATGCGGGGCTTCGAGGCGCCCACCTCCTTCGGCCGGCAATGGCAAAAAATGAAGTTCTACCCGGTGCCCATGCAGCGGCTGGTCGCGCGCCGCATGGATCACGTGGTCACCGTGTCCGAGGCCTCCGCGCGGGCCATCTCGGAGGATTTCCGCATTCCGCAAGAACGCATCAGCGTGATCTACAACGGCGTGGACGCCGGCCGGTTCCGTCCCCTGCCCCGCGTACGGCGCGTACCGGGGCGCGTGCTGTTCGTGGGCAACATCGAAGACGCCAACAAGGGTGGGGTGTACCTGCTGCGGGCCATGGCCTTGTTGCCGCCGCCCGCGCACCTGACGATCGTCACCGGGGGCATTTCCCAGCAGGATTGGTTCCGGGGGTTGCTGGTGGAACTGGGGCTGAAACAGCGGGTGAGCGTGCACTACCGGCTTTCCGGCGAGCGGCTGGTGGAAATGTACGCCTCGGCCCAGGTGGCGGTGTCCCCCTCCCTGTTCGAGGGCTTTGGATTTCCCGCCGCCGAAGCGATGGCCTGCGGCCTGCCCCTGGTGGCGGCACGGGGCGGGGCCCTGCCCGAGGTGGTGGGAGATGCCGGGCTGCTCGTGCCCGTGCGCGATCCCGAAGCGCTGGCCGGGGCGCTGGCGAGCCTGCTGGCGAACGGCGCCCTGCGGCGGAGGCTGGGGCGGGCGGGCCGGCGGCGGGTGGAGGATAAATTCCGCTGGGCGGGGGCGGCGAGGCAGTTGGCCGGGGTCTACGGCCGCGTCATCCGGGCCCACGGCAAAAACTGAGGGGCTCCCTGGTTTCCGTTATGAATGCGCCGTGCGGCACACCAATGTTCCGCGTGGCGGGCCAGGGCGCGAGGTTCCGCCGGCGCCGTTCACGTTATTGATCCTGCGGGGGAGGTTCGAATTCGATTGTGCCGGAGGACTTGAAGGTGCGGCCGGCCCCTTTCCGGTTCTTGATGGTGAGGAAACCCTCCCCCTCGTCTGTTGCTCCCAGATGGATGGTGTCGTCCCCGTGCCGGTTGTAGGAGATCAGCCCGCCGCCGGTATGGAATATCCCCATTCCTATGGTCGCCCCCGATCTCCTGCTGGCCGCCCGCAGGTTGATGAGGCCGCTGCCGTCTTCGCTGGTGGTTATGGTCACGGTGGAGGTCATATCGCTCGCCAGCAAGTTGGGGGAAAACTGCAGGATCTTCCGCCCGCCCAGCATGAGCACGCCGGCTCTCTTGTTGATGGTGATCAGCCCGTTGGCGCCGGAGGCCTCCAGGGTGATACGGCTGTCGCCCTGCTGGTCCAGCACCTCTATCCTTCTCGTCCTGATAACGTCCGAAACCGGCCGCGCGGCACCGTAGGTGAGGGCCGCCAGCAGGAGGATCAGCAGGCCGATGGTGAGATTGCGGTAGAGGCGCACCTGCCTGTCCAGGCGGATCAGCGTGGCTTCAACGTTCATGGCTTCCTTTCGAATGGGGAGGAATTCGCGGTGTGGAATAGCGTTCGTGGCGCGCGGCCATGGGCTATTGCTGCCCGCCCCCACGGGCGTGAGGCTCATCTCCGCCGGATTCGGGGATCGGCCCGCTACGCGGATTGCCGGGCATGCCGCGGCTCCCGCGCGAGGTCTGCAAGGGGCGTGGCGCCCGCGGCGCGCGGTGATGATTCAGACCGGCGGCGCAGACGAGCCTACCACATGTATTTCGTGCGGGGAATCGCGCCGGTGATTCTGTTCAGGCCCAGCCAGGAGGGTATATCCAGGCCCGCCCCGTAATGGTGGAGAATAAAAATGGCGAGAGGCAGGCCCAGGGTCAAAACGAAGACGCCGGGTGGTACGCAGCACCAGA